>JANOUJ010000496.1:0-9168 GCA_031416815.1 Chitinophagaceae bacterium | reverse complement strand
TACCGTTCCCTGCTCATCTTTATATACAGCTATTCGCCGTAAACCTTTTCCTAAAATGGCGCCTTCATTATTATGTAACTCATCTATTTCCTGTATATCTGCACGTTTAATAAAATCACCATACTGTTTTACCACGTTCATGAATTCAGACAAATAAGTTCCCGGCATTGAAACAGGCAGGCGTTTTGGCGAATAAATATCGGCCCATGTATTTTCCTTGCCCTGTATAAGGTCGGTTACGATCATTCCGCCAAGTGTACCATGCGTCATGCCATTTCCCGAATCACCGGTAATGATATAGATATTATCATTACCCGGATTTTTCCCAAGGAAAGCCATATAGTCAAATGGTTCCGTTACCTGGCCCGACCAGCGATAAACAATATCCTCCATCATCGGGAACCGTTTGGTTGTCCATTCTATAAGTGCCTCATATCTTTTTTCTTCAACAACACCATCATCATCTGCCTGGCCGGTTTTATGATCTTCGCCACCTGACAGCAGGAGGTCATACTCATCATTGTATTGTTGCACACGTACATAATGATAAGGAGTAGTTGCCCATTTGGCCTCTGTTCCACCGGTGTCCCACCAAAGTGCATGTGGGATTATATCTTTGGGAATTTTGCCTGCAATAACATAGGTTCTGTAAGCAAATTGTTTGGTGTGTATAGATATAAAATCATTTACCGGGCTATTGGTGGCAACAACTATTTCCGAAGCGGTTACATCATGTTCATTGCATTGTGCACCCTTTTCATTAATAAACCTGGCCTGGGTTTTAGTATAGATAATCCCGCCCATTTTCACAATGGCCTTGGCAAGCCCGTGCAGGTATTTCATTATGTGAAACTCTCCCTGGCCGGGAAACCGGATGCAGGGCCCGTTTGCAGCAATACCCGGTACTTCATCTTTCCATTCAGTAAGCAATCCTGCTTTTTGTGTTGCAGTCAATTCTTTTTTAAGCTTTTCTTCCGTATCGGTCTCATGCAGGAACAGGTAGCCGTACACTCTTTCAAACTCACAATCAATCCCCTCTTCTTTCACTATTTTTTCTATCCGGTCAATAGCTGCTGTATGGCTTTCTGCGGCTTTTCTGCTTCCTTCTTCCCCAAAGGTTTTTTCTATTTCATAATACCGGTCGTCCAATGCACAGGTAAGGTGTGCTGTTGTTCGCCCACTTTCGCCGCTGCCGATCAAACCATCCTCTACCAAAACCACTTTCCTTCCTTCTTTAAGTAAACAATAAGCTGTGGTAAGGCCTGCTATCCCTCCACCAATGATCAATACATCAGCATCAATACTTTTGTTGAGTGTTTCAAACTCCAGAGGTTTTACTGTATCTATCCAATATGGAATGGTTACGCCTGCGGTGAGCTCACCTTTATCATTGAATTGTTTTTCCATAAATTATATCAAAGATGATCAATTTTGTGCAACATCATCAACACCAACATGATGCTTTTGGATCAATGCCCATCCCAAAAAGCCGGCGATCATAGTGAGTGAAAAACCTACAGCAGTCAATGGAATGGCTAGCCCTAGCGTGGGCTCAGCGTCATCCCATTTGTTATACACTGTAAAAGCAACAATAGTATAACAAACCAGGGCAACTACATTAGCCACCATATGAAATAAGCCGGTTTTTTTTGCACTTGCATCAGAAGGTATGAACAGCCAGTCAATAAAACCTGGAATTGCCGCCACCAAGGCAGTTAGTACGCCGGCAATATTTGCAACAACCGCCACTTTAAACCAAAAAGGATCGCCCCTGAAGCAATATACAATGTAGCACACGAGCGTTGCTGTATAAAAAGCTACGGGGAAAGCAACCAACATGGGATGAATGGGATGCCCTGCAATTTTTACTTTTGATCGCATAATGAAGTTTAATCTAAATCAGAAAAAACTGTGCCAACATAGTTACATAATTATTACTGTACAGGCTGGTGTAAGCTCTATGGGAATAGGGAAGAGATTCTTTCGTATTTATTTACTTAATATCAATCTCATCCACAAAAATATGCGTATCGCCTCCTGCACCTTCATGCCATGCAGGCAATTTACCAAATTGTGTTGCTTTAACCCTTACATATCTTGCTGTAACCGGTAAAAAGTTTGCTTCCACATTTTTTAACTGCGCCTTCAGGTCTTCAACCGGTAAATAGTTTTCGCCAACATAAACCTGCTTAAAAATTTTATTATCATCAGATACTTCAATGATAATTTGTTTCGGTAACACGATCCACGCCCTTGTATCCTGCAACAGGCCGATGTTTACAGAAGAAACCGATGCTTGTTTTTTCAGATCAATAACTACATCCATATCTGTTTTTTGATAACCCTGCCAGTTGCCTTTTCGCCAATCAACTTCTCCACGTATATCATCTATCAGGCCATTAAGGCCACCTCCATCATATTGCTGCTCGTAAGCGGTATTTAGTCTGATCGTCCAGTTGTGCAAGGCTTTTTTATACGTTGCAGTTGTTACAAAACTGGTTCCGCCTTTTCCATTTATTGCAATGGCTTTAATAGTTACAGATCTATTGACGATTATGGGAGTTGTATATTTTTTTGAACCTTTCGTAGGTATAGTGCCATCCAAAGTATAAAAATAACTGAGGCCTTTTTGTGCCGAACTTATTATTACCTTCTTGGTGTCTTTAAAAGATATGGCACCGCCATCAATTACGGGATTTAAAACAATCTTATTGTCTGTAATAGCAGTTGACGGAAAATCGGTTGCACCGAAAGTTGAAACTGTGGTACCCATGGTGAACTTTAAACTTCCGCCCTTCTCAATATCAAAATGCGAAATGTATGACTTTGTATGCGGTACATCATTCATCCTTGCAGATTGGATATAAAAATTTTTGTTGTCTACGCCATTTGCTTTTATTGTAAATGCTTTTCCATTTTCCAGGTTAATGGTGGCCGAGGAAAATAAAGGCGTACCAATTATGTAATCTGTTGTTCCCGGTGTTACGGGATAAAATCCCAATGCACTCAATATATACCAGGCACTCATTTGTCCACAGTCTTCATTGCCCTCCAATCCGTCCGGGGTATCATGATACATATCCCTCATAATGCGGTGGACCGTGGCCTGCGTTTTGTGTGCGGCACCGGTAAAATTATAGAGATATGCAATGTGGTGGCTGGGTTCGTTGCCATGTGCGTACTGACCAATTAGCCCCGTAATATCGCTCTGATCCCGGCCCGTGGTTTTAGAATTTTCTGCAAACAACTCATCTAATTTTTCTTCCATTTTTTTTCTGCCGCCCATCATGTCAATGTATCCGTTAATATCCTGCGGTGTATAAAATGAGTATTGCCAGCTATTGGCTTCTGTAAAATTATTATTCACTTCACGGGGATCGAATGGCGTGAGCCAGTTACCATTTTTGCGTGGCCGCATAAAACCTGTTTTCAGGTCTAGTATATTTTTATATGCCTGCGCCCTTTTTATATAGTAATCGTAATCAGCTGCACTTCCCATTTTTTTCGCAAACTCTGCAATGCACCAATCATCAAAGGCATACTCCAGCGTTTTACTTACGTTCTCATGCTCGTCATCGATCTCCAAAAATCCATGATCCATTAAAGCTGGCAATCCCAAATGATTCCAGGTAGCGCTTTTCTTCATGGCTTCCATTGCCAGCCGTGTGTCAAACTGGTTAATGCCCTTCATGTATGCATCCACCATTACCGGTACACTGTGGTAGCCGATCATACAATCTGTTTCGCAACCGCTCAGTTCCCAAACCGGTAACCTCCCGCCTTGCTGGTACTGCACTAAAAATGTTTTTATATAATCCAGTGTACGTTTTTTATCAATAATGGTGTATAATGGATGTGCACCGCGGTATGTATCCCAAAGGGAAAAAACAGAATAGTTAGTAAACCCTGTGGCGGTATGAATTTGGTTATCTCTGCCGCGATATTGGCCGTCAACATCCTGGTTAATATTAGGTACAATGCAAGTATGATATAATGCTGTATAAAAAGTGCGAAGTTGTTTCACATCATTACTGCTCACAACAATCCTGCTTAGTTGTTCGTTCCAGATCTTTTCAGCAGCAGCTTTTGTTTTTTCAAAATCCCAGCCGGGTAATTCTTTGGCAAGATTATTTTGTGCACCTTCAATACTTACTGCCGATAAAGCCACTTTTGCCATCACTGCTTTGTCATCAAACTGGAAGTATGCTTTTATATTTTTTAGATTTTTTAATTCAGTTGCGCCAGATGCTAATAAGGTATCGTTCTGCCAGAAACCGGCTTTGCTGAATGGTTTGGAGAATTCAATTACAAAATAAACATACTGGTTGTTGGCCCATGCCTTACTGCGCCTGAGACCGGCGATGGTATGGTCGTTAATTATTTTTAAGGAGGATTCAATTACTTCATCACGGTGTTTCAGATCAACAACTACATTATTATTCTGAGAACCTGCAAACGTATAACGGTGAAAACCTACCCTTGTAGTTGCGGTCAGTTCAGTAAAAATATTATCATCATCCAGTTTTACTGAATAAAATCCAGCTGATGCTTTTTCATTAAAGTGAGAAAATACCGAACCGTATTTTTTATTATCCGGCGATGGAGCACCGCTCATGGGCATTAATAAAATGTCACCATAATCGCTCACGCCTGTGCCGCTTAAATGAGTGTGGCTGAAGCCGTAAATAAAATTATCAGAATAATGATATCCGCCGCATCCATCCCAGCCATCCAGCCTTGTATCAGGGCTTAACTGTACCATCCCATGTGGCAGGGTTGCGCCGGGATATGTATGGCCATGGCCACCCGTACCAATAAAGGGATCAACGTACTGTACAAAGTTTTTTTGAGCAACAAGAATAAAAGAAGAAAAAAGGATAAGAAAAGAAAGAAACAGCGCTTTATTTTTCATGCAGATCATTTTGCACAAGATAAAACTTAATAAAAAACAGTGGGTTAATAAAATATCCCACAAAGGCACTCAGTACAAAAAGAAATATTAAAATCTTAGTGGGCTTTGCGACTTTGTGGGATTAAAAAAATTAGAAAGGAAGATCATCAACCGGTGCCGAAGTATGCGCAGGTTCAGTTTTTACAACCGGCGCCGCTCCCATGCCTGTATTGGTAACATTCCCCGAGTTTGCGCCCTGGTTGTCTTTGTTGCCACCCAGCAACTGGATGTTTTGTACACGCATGCGTAAGGTTGCCGCAGGCTGCCCTTCCTTGTTGGTGTAGGGATCAGCTTCGGGCGATCCCTCTGCATACACCGAAGTGCCTTTTACCAAATAAGGTGCAATGGCCGTACGGTCCGTCCAATAGGCACATTCAACCCAGGTGGTTCTTTCTTTCTGGTTGCCCTGTGCGTCTTTAAAGCGCTCTGTGTGTGCTACGCTGAAGTTGATAACGTGTTTACCGTTGATCTCTTTTACAATGCAATCTTTACCAAGATTGCCGATGATCTGAAGCTTAATCATAACTGTGTTTTTTAATTATTAATCGATGTATCTGGTTGCCTATTTAGTTATGTGGTATGCCGATGATACGTTATTCAAACAAATTCAATCTGCAATCGGCATAATCCCATCTAAGATTTCAACATTTTCCTCCAAGGTGAATTTTGTTGAAATCAATATGGGATTAAAGATAAAAGCTAATCCCATATCACTGCCCTGGGTGCATGCAATGTGCGTAAATAATGAAGTAATTGGCCCGTATGCACAGCTTCGTGATAAGCCATCCGCAGCAAATAATCTCCCAGTTTGCGGTGCTGATTTTTTTCCTTTCGGGTGATGTACACTTCATCCAGTTCCTTTTGGGTAAGGCTGTGTACCATTTTTAGGAATTTCTCCCGGTAAGGTTGTGCATTTTTTAATTCATCATCTACTGTTGTATATGGATTGCCGGTTAGGGGACTTTCATAACTACCCAATGCGCCCCTTTGTAAAATGATCTGGTGGTAAATATTTTCAGATTCCAGCACATGCCGAATCATTTCAAAACAACTCATCGCCCCTGGGTCGGGTTTCCAAAATAGATTTTCTTCCGAAATGTTTTTCCAAACTTTTATACTCCTGCGCCTTGCCTCTTCAAAGTTTAATATAAATAGTTCCTTTGCATGCATTTTCTCCCTGCTTTTTTCCGTAATCAATTAATTCATTTTTTTCTTTAAGTTACTCACCTGCGATTGGAGGTTATTAACCATACTGGCCAATGAATTTACATCCCACCGTTGCTGGCTGGTTACTTTACTGATCACCATTTGTGCCTGCCACAATTCAACCACATCTTCGGCATTTACCTGGTACGGCTGGTATTGGGGGTTATCACTCACCAGGGTTAACTTATTTTTACTACGCCCATTTTTTTCAATTCTCTTATAAACAATTCCCTCGTTACGACTAACTACAATATATGCCTGGCTGTTTTTAATGTCGTTGGTATCCTCGATCTTTTCGCCAACAATGATACTGCCACTGGGTGTAGGCAACATACTATCGCCAATGATCTCAAATGCACGAAAATTACCACCGGTGAGCATTGGCAAAGTGAATGTATTGAGTTCATCAATAAATTCAGTATCTGCATAACCGGCTAAATAACCTGCTGCTGCTTTTACCGGAACAAAGTGAATTACATTCCTATCAGCCACCATCATTTTTTGCTGACGGCGTTTGGCAAGGTAATTATCTGCATGGTTGCTTAAATCTTTAAGCAACAGCTCATCCAGCGATAGTTTGAAAATATCTGCCAGTACTTCCAGCACGTTCAACTGCGGATCGGCACGCCCCTCTTCATAAGCGCCGACTGAGGAACGTTTGATACCGAGTTTATTTGCAAATTCTTCCTGTGTCCAGCCACGAAGTTTGCGAAGGTATTTTAGGTTTTGACCTGCTATTGACATGGTACAACTAATTTGATTAGCACAAATATACTAATTAATTTAGTTTGACAAAATTTATTTTTTAATTTCCCTGCCAATCCGGTAAACGGCCGGGGGTGTGAGGCGCTTTACTTTTCTCCAATTCATTTTCTATATTCCTTACCGCTTCTCCAATAGCTTTAAGTTCGTTATACACGGGTGTAAATTGCCTGGTCGCTATATCATAAGAATTGATGAAGGTAGCAGTAGGTGCGGCAGTTGTTGACCACAATGCACCCGTAATACCTCCAATACGATTGTTGATAGAAGGTAAGGTTTCAAACTCTCTTCTTGATAAGGTTGCATCACCATTTAATTGTGTGTTTACATTGATCAACCTCTTTTCAAGTGCGGCAATTGTTTTAGAAATTCCTGTAGACAGGTTTGGAGTTTCAATGATTGCCTGCCTGATAAATTTTATCTTATTGACCATTTCATTCCTATACGCATCTGCGGCAGTACTTACCCTTCTCAACTCAGCAACTTTTTTACAGAAATCTTCCAGGGCTTTTTTATCAGTAGCCGGAAGCGAAGCCATGTTCAATGTTTCTGTTTTAAAGGATTGTGCAGGTACCAGTTCTGTGTATTGTCCATCTTCGAATTTACCAAGTGATACTTTATAAATGCCAGGCAGGGCCATGTACCCAACCTCGGGGGAGCTGAATACAAAAGATTCATCGAAGGGCGTAAAATCTATAGGGGCAAACGGTGCATAGCGGAAATCCCACACAACCCTGTTCATCCCTTTTTTTGCAGGTGCTTTTATCCGACGTACTACATTATTATTTTCATCAGTTACAATAAATAATAAATGCGGCGCAGGTTGTTCTTCTTCCAATCTTAAAGTATCAATTGAAGGATAAAAAGGCGGTTCTCCTTTTTTTATTTTTTCCTTTTCAGCTTCACGCCTTTTTTCCTTTATTGTTTTAATGTCATCCTTTAAATAATAAGTAAATACTGCACCTACTTTTGGGTTGGGTGTGGTAAAGAAACTTTCGCCCATAAACCCTTTGCCCCGTACGCCCAAAGTAAGTGATTCAATAAACATCAGCGCATCTTTTACAGGATAAATGGTTGCTGGTTTTTGCAGATCTTCTTTTTTAAAATAGCGCAACGGGGTATAATCATCCAACACATAAAAACCACGGCCAAAAGTGGCCAGTACCAGGTCGTTTTCTCTTTTTTGAATGGCAATATCCTTTACAGAAATAGTGGGCAAACCGTTTTTAAGTGGTATCCATTCCTGCCCGCCATCAATACTAAAATAAAAACCAAACTCGGTGCCTACAAATAGCAGGTTTGCATTTACATGGTCTTCGGCAATGGTATAAGCTGTGCCTCTTTCAGGTAAATTATGCTGGATGGCGCTCCATGTTTTGCCGCCATCTGTTGTTTTATAAATATAGGGATGAAAATCCCCATAGCGATGATGATTAAATGTTACATAAGCCACATTCCTATCGTGTTGCGATGTGATGATCTGGTTAACATAAGTTCTTTCAGGTACACCTGCAATACCATCAACTTTTGTCCAGGTTTTACCGCCGTCATTTGTTATTTGTATCAACCCATCATCCGTGCCCACATAGATCGTGTTCTCATCAAACTGCGATTCGGCAACGGTTGTTGTTTGCCCGTAAACATCTGTAGATCCGTTTTTGGCTACAGCATCCACACTCCAGATCTTACCCATAACTTCCAGTTTATTTCTATCTATCTGCCGGGTAAGGTCACCACTTATTCGCTTCCAGGTATTGCCGCGGTCATCCGTTCGGAATAATTTATTAGAACCAAAGTACAGGCGTTTATTATCAAATTTTGAAAGCATTAAAGGCGAATCCCAGTTCCATCGATTAGCGGCTTCGCCAGCTTCTTCCTGCGGCTGTATATATAAAAACTCACCACTTTTTTTATCATACCTCACCAATACACCATATTAAGATTGTGCGTAAACAATGTCAGGGTTAGTTTGGTCTACCTGGCTTTCAAAACCATCGCCAATGCTTGTAAAATACCAATCCGAATTCATGATGCCGTTTGTACTTATGGTACGTGAAGGGCCGCCCATACTGAAGTTATCCTGCGTTCCGCCGTGTATGCCATAAAAAGGAAGTGCATTGTCTGTTGCTACTTTATAAAATTGTGTAACCGGTAAATTGGGTTTGAAATGCCAGTTCGCTGCTGCGTCAAAACTCTCATAAATTCCGCCATCGCAACCAACCAGGTAATGATCGGTGTTTGTCGGGTCG
>JANOUJ010000495.1:0-3720 GCA_031416815.1 Chitinophagaceae bacterium | reverse complement strand
ATTGTAACGAAGCCTAATGGAGTTGGAGCATTTTTTCAAGTTTTTCAAAATACAAGCACCGGTCCAGGCTCTATTAGTTTTAACCCCTTTGTACAGTATAATTCTGCTGCCGGGGCAGAGGTAGGTGGAATAGCTATTGGTGATATGGATGGAGATTTTGTTCCGGACATTGCTACGAGTGGAATTTCTACCAACGTAATTCGTTTTCACCGCAACAAAAGTTCACAAGTAGATAATACACCTCCCACAGCGATCTGTAAAAATATTACTGTTGCTTTAGGTCCTACCGGAACTGTAACCGTTACAGGATCCATGATCGATAATGGCAGCGGCGATGCCTGTGGGCTGGCCCCCTTCAAAATAAATGGCCAGGCTTCAATAACCTATGGTTGTAACGATATCGGGTCTCATACAGTTACATTAACAGTTACTGACCTTGCAAATAATACAGCTACCTGCACGGCTGTAGTAACAGTTGCACCTGCAGCCATCATCGTTTCAGGCCAAACCACTGTTTGCCAGGGACAAACTGTTTTGCTGCAGGCGAACCAGGGTGGCAGTTACCAATGGTACCTGGATGGAAATCCTATAAACGGTGCCACGGGTCAAACTTATACAGCGGCCGTTAGCGGTTCATACACTGTTGCGGTTACCAATGATCCCCCGGGTTGTTCGGGTATATCAGATCCTGTTATTGTAACAGTAAATAATAACCCAACAGTAAATGTTACCCCTAGCGGTTCCACTTATTTATGCCCGCCGGGTAACAATGCTTTATTAACGGCGAGTTTATCCAGTATTTATCAATGGAAACTAAATGGTACCAATATAAGCGGAGCCACTCAACAAACATACTCGGCTACAGTTCCGGGAAGTTATACTGTACAGGTCATTGACTTGTTTGGTTGTTCGGCCACTTCAGATCCTGTAATTGTATCAGCCAATCCTCCGGAGATAGATATTACTGGAAATGGAAATTCAATTGCAGACGGAGATAATACGCCTTCCCTTACAGATGATACAGATTTTGGAACAACCTATCCATCTACACCTGTAGTTAAAACCTATACAATAGATAATACAGGAATTAATAACCTTATTGTGTCTTCAATAAATATCAGTGGTGCAGATGCTGCCACTTTCACTTTGGGCGGCATTTCTCTTCCGGCAACAATTGCATCCGGCGGTTCTTTAACATTTACAGTAACTTTTAATGGTACGGCAATTCAGGTTTATAATGCCGAGGTAACATTAAATAATGATGATTGCAATGAGGCTGTATATAATTATGCAATCAGGGCTGAGATATCATGTGTGCCGCCAGCGATTACCTGCCCTTCAGGTATTTCGGTAAATAATACACCCGGTCAATGTGGTGCAAATGTTTCTTATCCTGATGCAACGGCTACAGGAATTCCTGCGCCTGTAATAACCTATTCTCACCCTTCAGGAGATTTCTTCCCCATCGGTACTACAACGGTAACTGCAACGGCAACCAGCAGCTGCGGAACCACAACATGCACATTTAGTATAACTGTAACAGACGATGAAGATCCTGTTATTACCTGCCCTGCAAATATTAATGTAAACAATGATGCAGGTTTATGCAGTGCAACGGTAGCCCTGCTTGGAGAGCCTTATGTAACAGATAACTGCGGAATACAAAGTATAATAGGTGTAAGAAGTGATACACGGCCACTTGGCGACCCTTATCCTGTAGGCACTACAACAATTGTTTGGACAGCTACTGATGATAATAACAATACTGCAAGTTGCAATCAAACGGTTACAGTAACCGATGATGAGGATCCGGTAATTTCCGTGGCTCCTGTACTTACCTGTTTTGCAGATAATAATTTTGGATGCAGTGTTAATCTGGTTGCAACACCAACAGACAATTGCGGAATATTATCCTTAACAAACGACGCCTCAGGATGTTTCCAGGTAGGAACAACTACTGTTACCTGGACAGCTACCGATATTCATGGAAATACATCCACTGCAACACAATTGGTAACCCGTAATCCTGAGATCAATATTGATATCTGTGCAGGAATAACAAGAACGATTTACACAGGCACGGTTAACGGAGCCGGACCATTTGGCCCGCAAAGTATAAACCTGACTTCAACAGTAACAAGCGGAACTCCGGGATATACCTACAGTTGGTCTGGTGTGGGACTAAATTTTTACAATATTGCCAACCCGGTTGCCAGTCCTGCGGTAACAACCACCTACACATTAACAGTAACCGACAGCAAGGGTTGTACCCGTAGCTTAAGCATTACCATCAATGTGTTGCCGTTGTCAAGTGCCATATGTTCCGGAAGTGGAAACAATGTTAAATTCAGCGTATGCCATATTCCTCCGGGCAATCCATCCAATCCGCAAAACATCTGTATAAGTGTAAATGCATTAAATGCACATTTAACCAGTGGCAGCAACGGTCACAGCAACTGTTACCTGGGCCCATGTGGTCAGCAGTTGTGCTTTAGTACAGTGCCCGGTGCAGCAAACCTGGTACAGACTAAAGGAGCCGTTGAAGAAGAAACTGCAGGAACACCGGTTATTGTTGAAGAATCAAAAGATGAGCCAACTGATGCATTTAAGGTGCATGTATATCCTAATCCATCGGCGGGTGAATTCAGCCTGAAGGTGATCAGCAACAGTATGGAACCCATCCGGGTGCGGATCATGGATATGAATGGTACGGTGAAGAGTGTGAGCAATGTGGTTTCAAAAACGAATATCATCAATGTGGGTGCAAACCTGCCTGGCGGAACTTATATGGCCGAAGTGACGCAGGGAGAAAACAGGCAGGTGATCAAATTGGTGAAACTGAATTAAGATCTCATTTGAATCTATCTTAAAGAGGCTGTTAAAAACAGCCTCTTTTTTTATTACAATTTTTTGATGGTCTTTATTTTTATAAACCGGTGGTAGTTTTTTGCAGCATCGTTTTCAAACGTCACCTCTAAAAAGAGAGACTTTTTCAGTGCCCTCGTAAAAAAATCAGCCTCTTTTTTATCACAAAATTTTCTGTTGGTCTTTACTTTTAAAACCGGGTTCACATTTATACTGATAAGTTGTCAGTAAGGGTTAATTTTGAAAAAAAATAAATAATGCCTGCAACAAAAATTACAGTAAACAATAACGGCTCTTTAAAAATCGAAGGCGATTTTGAGATCGTAGACAGAAACGGTGGCGTTTATAATTTACAGGGAAGAGAAGTAGTGGGAATCTGCCGTTGCGGCCTTTCTAAAAACAAACCTTTTTGTGATGGCTCTCACAATGGACATTTTGAGCATGATGCGGTTGCTTTTGATCTGCCGCCTAAGAAGGTGGTTTAAGCATTGCGGGTTGGTTAATATTCTAACTTCTTTTCAATCCTCCTGTCAGGTATAAACCATATCGCAGCCACTACTACATAAATTGAAAATCCAATCCAGGGATTTATAAAAGTGCAGCCAATACCTGCCATGTATAATATAACGGAGAGGATCCCTTTTTATCTTTACCAAGTGCCTGTGCCAATGCAGAATTTTTTCCATGAATACCGGTAAGACAATGCGCCAATATGAAATACGCAACACCAGCCATCATTAAGATAAACCCGTATAATACTACCGGCCATTTACTAAAGTGATTTTCACCCATCCAGGCAGTTGCAAAAGGAACAAGCGATAACCAGAATAATAGATGAATATTGGACCACAACAC
>JANOUJ010000494.1:0-7598 GCA_031416815.1 Chitinophagaceae bacterium | reverse complement strand
CGGCAATTAAGAGCGCAGGGTTGCAACTCATGGCCATGGCAATCATTACCCGTTGCTTTTGCCCGCCACTCAATTCATGCGGATAGCGTGACAATAAATTTTCGGGCTCAGGTAATTTTACTTTTTCAAAAAGTTCAATGGCCTTTTGCCTGGCTGTTTCTTTATTTACTTTTTGATGTAATTGTATGGCTTCCATCACCTGGTATCCACAGGTAAAAACGGGGTTCAGCGAGGTCATAGGCTCCTGGAAGATCATGGCAATTTTATTACCACGGATGCTGTTTATTTTTTTGTCGGATAATTTTAAAAGGTCAACCGGTTCATCCTGATGAAATAAAATCTCACCGTTTATCACAGCCAGTTTAGGTAATAGTTGCAATATAGATAAGGCAGTAACTGATTTGCCAGATCCGCTTTCGCCAACAATAGCTACCAGTTCACCGGTGGCAACTTCAAATGAATTACTGTGTGCAGCAGTACTTAATTTGCCATCCTGGTTAAACTGAATGGAAAGATTTTTTACGGAGAGGAGTGTTGTAACCATAATTTTATCAGGGACAAATGGATCCTCTATATTGAACTTCATTTCCTTCAGCGGGTGTTGCCCTTGCGGCCAGGCACACAATACAGTCCATCGTTCTTACTTGTTTGATAAGGTAAAAATAAAATTCTTCACCCGTATTGAGGGCTGGAAAAGAGCAATAATTTTTTACGGTAAATACATTGGTATAATTTGTATTGGTATCAGGGTCCACCCAATTTGCAGCAATAGCTGCATTCCCCGTATCGCCACTAATAACCTGTATCACATACTGGCTGCATAGGCCTTTAACAACCAGTTTGCCTTTTATGCAGCCGCTTAATCTTATGTCTTCGTTTCCTTTTCTGCATTGAAAACCGGGTAAAACAGTAATTGTAAATAGTAGAATGCATCCAAAAACAAAAGGATTTTTCTTCATAAAACAGCTTTTTTGTAAGACAGATGGTATATTAAAACTGCTGCCTGTTGTATGTTAAATTTACGAATACCTGAAGCCGTACATACTTAACAATACTTCATCTTATTTATTAACTATTTTAATAGGTAGTTTTTTACCGGGAATTGGATAGTAAGCCAAACAAACCATGCAAGGTTTTGTACTAATAGCATCAATTACAAAATAGAATTCATCACCTTGTTTTATAGAATCTGGAAAATTACAGGGGTTTGCCAGTGCAAAAACATTTTTGTACGATTTTTTTGTTGTTTCGTCAGTCCACTGTGTTACAACATTCAAAGTATCTATATTATCAAGCACTCTTATTGTGTAATTCATGCAGATAGCCTTGATCTCTAATTTGCCTTTAAAAACCTCACTAAAGGATTTATTATTTTTATCTTTCCTTTTACAGTTTTCTGCAGAGATTGTAAGGAGAAAAATCCCAGATAAAAAGAAAAACCATTTCATAATTTAAAATTTTAAATGTCTTACTGTTAACCCATCATTTATCAATTGTTTTAAAGAATCAATACCGATCTTTAAATGTCGCTCAACATATTCTATCGTAACTTTTTTATCGCTTTCCTCTGTTTTTATACCCTCCGGTATCATGGGGCTATCGCTAACGAGTAACAAAGCCCCGGTAGGAATTTTATTATAAAAACCCACTGTAAAAATGGTTGCTGTTTCCATATCAATGGCATAAGCCCTTACTTTTTGCAAATACTCTTTAAAAACTTCATCATGTTCCCAAACACGGCGGTTGGTGGTATAACAAACGCCTGTCCAGTAATCGCAGTTAGAATCCCTGATGGTTGTTGAAATGGCTTTTTGCAAAGCAAATGCCGGTAAGGCCGGTACTTCCGGAGGAAAATAGTCGTTTGATGTTCCTTCGCCCCTTATTGCTGCAATGGGCAGAATTAGGTCGCCCAATTTATTTCGTTTTTTAAGGCCTCCGCATTTTCCTAAAAACAACACAGCCTTGGGTTCAATAGCACTCAGCAGGTCCATCACTGTTGCTGCACCGGGACTACCCATACCAAAATTAATAATGGTTATATTATCGGCGGTGGCGCATTGCATGGGCCTGTCGGCACCCACAACTGCTACTTTATTCCAGTCGGCAAACATGTTTACATAATTGCTGAAATTGGTTAATAAAATGTATTCACCAAAGTGTTCTAATTTTTCGCCGGTGTATCTTGGCAACCAGTTGTTTACTATTTCTGCTTTTGACTTCATATCTTTCCGTTTAGTTCTTTATAACATTAAAGGTACAAAATTATAAGCCTACCATTGGTTTTATGCGTATGATCAAAATTGAATACCCGCCATTTCAACCTAAAATAAAAACGGAAGATGCGAAAGAATTTATCTTTGACGCAGTGCGTAAGCGTTGGGTTGTGCTTACTCCGGAAGAATGGGTGCGACAGAATTTTCTGCAATATCTTATACAAATAAAAAAATACCCGACATCTTTAATTGCGGTAGAAAAAGCGATAAAACTGGGAGAATTGAAAAAGCGTTTTGATGTGGTGGTATATGATAGAAACTCAAAACCCTGGATGATCGTAGAATGTAAAGAAATGGATGTAACATTGAATAAAGCAGTGCTTGATCAGGTACTTCGGTATAATATTTCACTAAATGTTCCTTACCTGGTTATTACCAATGGGAGCTATTGTATGGCCATGCAGTTGGATGCAAACAGGATGGAAGCCTTAGATACTTTACCTGATCTTTAAGAGTCTTCCTATTTTTCTTGTTCCATGATAGAACCGGTTTCACTTTTGAAAGGCCATTGTTTTTGCAACTTTGCATAGATAAAGTACACCACGATGCCGGTACCAAAAACAATTAAAAAAGATTTGATCACCGCAAAGCCCGTTGAATAAAAAACAAAAAGCCACATGGCAATAGCCAATACTACTGGCAGCGGATACAAAGGCATTTTATAAGGCAGATGAACTTTACCATTTTTTTTACGGAGTAATACAACACCCACGGCCTGCCCAATAAATTGCACCATAATACGCATGGCCAATATACCGCTGATAACATCACTCATTTTAAAAAGCAAACTAAACACAAAAGCAAAGCCTGCCAATACCAGTAGGGATACATAAGGAAAGTTCTTTGTTGGATGCAGCTTACCGAACACCTTAAAGAATGCTCCGTCAATGGCTGCAGCATAAGGTACACGTGAATAGCCAAGCATTACCGCAAACAAAGAGGCAAGCGCCACCCAAAGTATCATTACCGTAATAGTATTGGCAGCAGCAAAACCATATAATCGTTCAATAAAAGTGCTTACTACAAAATTATTGATACCGGCATCCTGCCATTGCTTTACTTCCTGCCAGCTAATAACACTGCTCACACTCATATTCATGGCAAGGTATAAAATGGCAATGCCAATTACAGAAATAAACATACTGCGGGGAATATTTTTTCCTGGATCTTTTATTTCGGCTCCTAAATGACAAACATTGTAGTAGCCCAGGTAACTGTAAATAGATTTGATGCAGGCCTGTCCGAATGCAAAGGATGCCAGTTGTCCCCAACTAAAATCGGCATTAATATCTTTTAGCGGTTGTAAAAAATTACCATGGGCAATACCGCCAATGATGATCCAGCCGATGGTTAGAATTACGCCTGTCCAGAGCAGCACCGCAATTTTTCCAATGCTGTCAATTTTACGATACAATAAAATTGTTACAACTACTATTACCGATGCCGAAACCAGTTTTTGTTCAACGTCTCCTAACTCAACCAGGTATCCCAGGTATTGAGAAAAACCAATGGCAGCCGATGCTGCAACCAATGGCGCCTGTATAATGGTTTGCCATACATACAGAAAACTCATCATTCTGCCCATGCCTTTTTTACCGTAAGCTTCTTTTAAAAAGTTGTAACTGCCTCCGGCTAACGGGTACGCAGCGCCCAGTTCACTCCATATCATCGCATCTACCAAGGAAAGTACAGCACCGGCGATCCAGGCATATAAAAACATGCCGCCCATCAGGCCCATTACAATGGGGAGGGTTACGAATGGGCCAATGCCCACCATGTCGATCATGTTTACGACCGTAGATTGAAATAAGCCGAGGCTTCGCTGTAATTTTGGTGCAGCCATCCAGGTAATTGAATGGGGAAATTACAAATTTGAATGATACAAGAAACCGACCGGGGTAATTTTTCCAAATTTGGTAAATGCTTAAAATCCGATCAGTATTAGCAGTATTAAGAAGATCAGTATGAGGCGGAAAACAATTTGCATATAATTTTGTTTTGTAGCTTACACATAATAAACGGTAAAATGGGAAAAAAAATTGCGATTGCGGTTACCGGGGCCAGCGGTTCTGTTTACGCTGATGTACTGCTTAAAAAGCTGTTGCAGCTTAAGGGACAATGGGACGAACTGAGCCTGGTAATGACAGAAAATGCAAAAGAAGTATGGAAGTTAGAATTGGATAATGAGCAATACAGTAGCTATGAACTGCGCCATTTTTCTCAACAGGATTTTCACGCTCCCTTTGCATCCGGGTCGGGACAGTACGATACGCTGATCATCATTCCATGCAGCATGGGCACATTGGGGCGTATTGCTGCAGGCATTTCAAACGACCTGATAAGCCGTGCAGCTGATGTTATTTTAAAAGAAAGACGAAAATTGATCTGCGTGGTAAGAGATACACCTTACAGCCTTATTCACATTCGCAATATGGAGACTGTTACACTTGCCGGAGGGATTATCTGTCCGGCTACACCATCTTTTTACAGTAAACCCACAACCATTGAAGAAGTGGCTGCAACAGTTGTAGACAGGGTGATTGATCTGGCAGGATTAAAAAATGAGGCTTACAGGTGGGGGAGGCCCCCTCTATAACTTCGTTAGTTCCCCTATCACGGAACCCCGAGGGGAAGGTTACGGAGAAGATTTAAGTGAAAAAAATTTGAATTTAAAAACTACCCCTTCCAGTTCCCTCTCTCTGGGAGAGGGGTTGGGGAGAGGCCGCTTCTTATCTTAAATCCACCAGTTCCATGCCCGGATAATTTTTCTGGTTGAACAAAAACGTTGCATCGGGAATAGCTGATGCCGTATTCATTTTGCTAACAGTATAAGTATATCGGTTTCCTGCTTTTTCAAAAACTTTGGTCGACGTAATTGTCTTCGCCGCCTTGTTAATGAACACAACTACCTTATGAAACAATTTTGTTTTATCAATGGGTGTCAGTTCAATTTCCTGGATTCCTTTTGCATCACTGTTTAATTTGTATAAAAAGTCTTTATCGTAAAAATTAGTAAATAATTTTTGCGGGGTAATCGTATTGTTGGAAGCATCAAGTTTTGTAAGGGTTATTTCCTTTGCTGCTGCATCTACAGTCCAAATATTGCTGCCGTCACTAAAAATATCCTGTCCGGCTACTTTAATACGATACTTAGTTCCCTTCATGTACACAGTTCCTGTTTTATTACCCATCAATTTGTTAGCTGCATTTTCAATCTTAAGACTGAAATTTGACTGAACGGATTTAAACGTTTTAAACTTTGCACTCACAGCATCCAGAATTTTTTTTGCATCCGGATCGCTGTTCCCCATACCTTTTGGAACCTGGGAATTTGCTGTAAAAAACATCGCTAACATTAATACTGCCGCACTAAAAATTTTCTTCATTTTCTTTATTTAATATTGAAAATATTTTCATTTCTAAATTGGGTGCAAAGATACAGGATTAGATGCTTTTTGACAAGCCGGGTTTAAGTGGTATTTGTAACAAACTGTTAATGTACCGGCCTTTGTAAAATAAGTGTTCATTAGCGGCGTTAAACCTCAAAAGAATAACTATTTTGCAGTTCTTCAACCCAACTCCGCTATTGATCCTTTTATAAGTATCTTTTAATTACTTCACATCATGGAAAAAAATATTGCAGTATCCCAGCGGGAAACCTATAATCCTACGCAATTCACCGAATTTTTATGGTGGTTGTCAACTGCCGAAAAAGAAATTTTAGTTGATTCGGTAGTTGACAGGAACCGGTACAAGATCATTGGTATGACCGTTTTAGCCACTTGGGCATTTGCAACCTTTACCTGGACCTATTTTTTTAGTACCATTGTGGATGCTGTTTGGCTGGCGGTTGCATTGGGCCTTTTTATGGGCTTCATCATCCTTACTATTGACCGGGCTTTAATAAAAGGCATTACCAAATTTAACAAGCGAAAACTGGCCCCGCTTTTATTCAGGGGTTTGCTGGCATTAACCATCGGTACTTTTATGGCGCAGCCTGCCGTGTTGTATATGTTTGACAAAGAGATAAAACTGCAAACATCTCTCGACAATGAAAAAAAGAAAATGCTGAAACAACAGGAGTTGATTGCATTGTATAAAACCCCTAAGGATGCTTTGTTAAAGGAAAATGCTTCACTAAAATCTGAACTCGAATTAAAATACGAAGCTGTAAACAAGGCCAGGAATAATTTTTTAGCCGAAACAGATGGTAGCGGCGGATCGGGAAAAGTGGGCATTAAAGATATTGCCATTGCAAAACGGAATGAGTATCAAAAACTGGATGATGCATACCAGGCATTGTTAAAACAAACCCAACCTAAATTGGATAGCGCCGAAGCGGCCTTAAAAGAAATTGACAATAAAATAAAAGCAGAAGAAGCCAACTTTACTACTTACTTCAACAATGGTTTTTTAACGAGCGTAGAAGCGCTGAGCAATTTATTAAAGAACAATAGCGCCCTGCTGTTTAGGTATTACCTGATCGTTTTTATATTGATGTTGATAGAACTGATGCCGGTAATTGCAAAAACCATCCTCCCTTCGGGCAGTTATGATGAGAAAGTGATGCTACGGGAGGAGATGGAAATTGAAATAGCCCACAGCAATATCCGCAAGGAGCAGCAACTGAAAGAACTTTACAATCAAATGGCGTTTGATAACGATAAAGAGGAGATTACAGCTTTCTTTTCATTAACCAAAGAAGACCGTAATGAAAAAATGAAAAACTTCAGTCAAAAATGGAAGGAAGAAAATCACCAAACATTTGATGGACTGTGGGAAAAGATGAAAAAGGAGATATTAACCAAGCAGGAAAACTGACGGGTACCTTAAACAGAAATTCAAATTTGAATTATTTATTTTACCTTCCTTGTGTAATCACTACACATATATGAGGAGATTTTACCTAACGTTTATTTTACTTGCCTTATTGTCGTCTTTAAATGCCCAACAGGTTTTTATGCAGGGCTGGTATTGGGATTATCCTAAAACTGCAAACGGGTTTAGCTGGGCCGATACACTGCGGCTGAAAGCTGCAAATCTAAGATCATCGGGCTTTACACATGTTTGGTTTCCGCCACACAGCGTGGCTAGTTTTGGTAACAACAGCAATGGGTACGATCCCAAAGATCTTTTTATTGGGAATCAAACAACCGGATTAGGAACACGGCCAGCTTTAAACAGTATGCTTGCAGAATTTACTGCACAGGGTATAGCGCCGGTTGCAGATATGATTTACAATCACCGGAATGGAGGCAATGCAGAAGTAAACCCTGCCGTTAGATCTTACATCACCAATTTTTACACAGCAGCTAAAGAACCTTT
>JANOUJ010000493.1:0-6212 GCA_031416815.1 Chitinophagaceae bacterium | reverse complement strand
CCAAAGCAAATGGCTGATGAATTAAAACGCAATAATGGTTTTATACCCGGCGTTAAACCAGGACAACCTACTGCTGATTACATTGGAACCATTATGGACAGGATCACATTGCCAGGTGCGATATTACTGGCATTCGTTGGTATCCTTCCCGGTATCATCCAGTTGATATTTGGTATGCAACAGGGCTTTGCTACTTTCTTTGGAGGTACATCATTGTTGATCATGGTTGCAGTAATTTTGGATACCTTGCAGCAGATAGAAACACAATTGCTGATGCGCCAATACGATGGATTAATGAGCAGTGGCAGGATACAAGGCAGGCAACAGGTTACTGCAGGAGGAATATAAATGATTACCCCTTGCGGGGACTTAAAAGATAAATAATTAAGCCCCGACTGAACAAGTCGGGGTTTCTTTTAAAAAAAATGATTTTGAAATGATTCACTACAAAACCAAGGCTGAAATAGAATTGATGAGAGAAAGCGCCTTGCTCGTTAGTGAAGCAATTGCTGTGGTTGCTGCTATAATTAAGCCTGGTGTAACTACCATGCAGTTGGATAAGGTTGCGGAAGAATTTATAAAAGATAATAAAGCAACAGCCTCATTCAAAGGTTATCATAACTTTCCGTTTGCTTGTTGCATATCAGTAAACGATGCAGTAGTTCATGGTTTTCCAACAAACGACGAACTGGTAAGTGGTGATATCGTTACGATGGATGTAGGGGTTTTTAAAAATGGTTTTCATGGCGACAGTGCCTACACTTTTGGCGTAGGTGAGATCAGTGATGAAGTAAAAAAACTATTGCGGGTAACAAAAGAATCTTTGTACATAGGAATTGATAAAGCAATAGTTGGTAACCGTGTTGGAGATATTGCCTTTGCAATTCAGGATTATACCGAAAGGCAACACGGGTATGGTGTGGTAAGAGACCTGGTAGGACATGGCCTGGGCCGTAGCCTGCATGAAGAACCGCAAGTGCCCAACTTTGGAAAAAGAGGAACCGGAGCCAAACTTAGAGAGGGTTTGGTAATTGCCATTGAACCGATGATCAACCTGGGCACTAAAGATGTTTTTCATGATAAAGATGGCTGGACCATCAGAACAGCAGATGGTAAGCCAGCTGCACACTACGAACACGATATCTGTATCCAAAAAGGCAAGGCAGATATTTTATCTTCTTTTACTCCAATTGAAGCTGCTGAAAATGCCAATATTGAGCTTTGCTCTGATTATTAAGGGAGCTGATACTGGATACTAGATATTTGATACTGGATGCAGCCTGAAACGGTAAAAGCTTTTAAATACTTGAACACTCATCCAGCATCCAGAAACAAGTATCCAGTAACCATCTCATAACTCAAATCTCAAATGACTAAAAAGCGCTTAATTGTGATCGGAGGCGGTGCTGCAGGTTTTTTTTGCGCTGTCAATGCAGCCCGGTTAAACCCGCAACTGGAAGTTATTATTCTTGAAAAGTCCAACAAACTCTTGAGCAAAGTAAAAGTAAGCGGTGGCGGCCGTTGTAATGTAACCCATGCCTGTTACAGCATTGCTGAGATGATAAAAAAATATCCAAGAGGATCTGCCTTTTTAAAAAAAGCTTTTCATCATTTTTTTACAAATGATACCATCGACTGGTTTGCAGAAAGAGGTGTTACTTTAAAAACAGAAGCCGATGGCAGGATGTTCCCGGTTACCAATAATTCGCAAACCATCATTGATTGTTTGATGAAAGAAGCGAATAAATATCATGTTGAGATCAGGATGAATAAAGAAGTGAAGCAGTTAGCAGTGTGCAATGAACAGTTGGCAGATGCTAAAAAATTTGAACTTCTTTTTGCCGATGATAGCATTTTACAGGCTGATTTTATCTGCCTTGCAAGCGGAGGGTATCCAAAACTCATCCAGTACAATTGGTTAAAAAAATCTGATCATGCTGTTGAAGAGCCCGTTCCATCTCTGTTTACTTTTAACCTGTCGGCCACACAGGCAGGTATGGCGGGTAATTCCATTACAGCCCTAATGGGAGTGGCAGTTGAAAATGTAACAGTTAAAATAGTTGGATCAAAACTTTCAGAAAACGGGCCCTTGTTGATTACACATTGGGGTATGAGTGGGCCTGCAGTATTAAAGCTTTCGGCATGGGGTGCAAGAGCGTTGGCAAAGTCAAATTATGATTTTTCAATTTTAGTAAATTGGATACCTGATTTTAATGAGAACAGTTTGCGGGATAAAATGCAGCAACTCCGGTTTGAACTGGCAGCTCAAAAAATAATGAACCGAAACCCTTTTGCATTGCCGAACCGGTTGTGGGAATACCTGTTGGATCATTCAGGTGTACACACCGATGTAAGGTGGGCCGATCTTCCTGCAAAAGAACAAAATAAACTCATAAAAAATCTATGTGCGCAAGAGTTTGCTGTAAAAGGGAAAACTACTTTTAAAGAAGAATTTGTAACAGCCGGGGGCATAGAGTTAAACCAAATTGATTTTAATACCATGCAAAGTAAAAAGCATGCAGGCTTATTTTTTGCCGGAGAGATAATGAATGTAGATGGAATTACCGGCGGTTATAACTTTCAGAATGCCTGGACAACCGGATGGATTGCAGCAAAGGCAATAGCTTCAACGGTTTAATAGTTCGTTAAACCTTTAAACCATGCAACACTTAAACAATTTAATAATTGTTTTCAGTTACTTTTGCTTCTACTTAAGGGTATGAAAAAAATAGACCGCTACATACTATCAAAATATCTTACTACATTTTTCTTTTGCCTGATATTGTTTACCGTTATTGTAGTTGTGGTTGATGTAAGTGAAAAAACAGACAATTTTGTTAAATCCAAACTACCAATTTCCCGTATCATTACTGATTATTATTTTGGCTTTATACCCCGTATTGATGCCATGCTCTTCCCGTTATTTGTTTTTATTTCCGTTATTTTTTTCACCAGTAAGATGGCGGGCCGGTCAGAGATCATTGCGATACTTAGCAGCGGCGTAAGCTATCGCAGGTTGTTATTACCATATGTTGTAGGAGGTATTTTTCTATCGGCCCTTTTATGGGTGGGCTACCAATATGTGGTGCCAAAGGCAAATCTTAAATGGGCCAATTTTGAAATAAAGTATATCGACAGCCAGGGCGCACCCAACCTCAACAACACTAACAGAAAAAGTAATCTTTATTTTAAACTGGATTCCAACAGTTATGTAGGTATCAGGGATTATGATACTATTTCAAAATCAGGCACAGGTTTTTTTGTGCAGCAGTTCGAAAAAAATAAAATGGTTTATAACCTGCGGTCAGAGCAGTTTAACTGGGATAGTACAAAAGCTAAATGGAAGCTTTTGAATGCAGTGGAAAGAAGACTTGACAGTATTTCGGAACAGGTTACCAGGTCAGCAGAATTGGTTGTCAGTTATAATTTTAAACCTCGTGACCTACGGAAAGATGATTACCTGAAAGATCAGTTGCCGACGCCAGAGCTAAATGAATTTATAAAGCTTGAACGATTGCGGGGTTCTGAAATGCTCAGTACACTTTTGGTTGAACGCTACAACAGGGATGCCATTCCGGTTTCAGTTCTTATTCTTACCATTATCGGTGCGGTATTGGCTTCCCGTAAAATAAGAGGCGGGAGCGGCCTGCATCTTGCAATAGGTGTGATCATTAGCGTACTTTACATTTTATTCGGCCGGTTCTCCCTGGTATTTGCAACCAAAGGAAATTTTACTCCGTTTCTTGCCGCCTGGACGCCTAACGTCATCTTCGGTTTTCTTGCATTTTATCTTTATAAAAAAGCACCCAAGTAAAAAGTAATCGCTTATTTGTTTATCTAAACTTTCTACTAAAACTTTTGTTTTAAACGCAGCAGCATCGTAATTTTAAGCCTCCTTACAGCCATGTGCTGTATGATTTTTGTTTGAGGATCAGCGGTACCTCTTCGATACGATTTTACAAAGCTAAAAATTTTAATAACCAGTAATAAATTAGTTATGGGGATTATAAAAGACAGGTTTAAAGAGCAGGCCGATATTGTAAGTGCCGAAATTAAAAGTTTGATCAAAGATCATGGCGAAAAAGTAATTGGCGAAGTAACATTAAGCCAGATATACCAGGGTATGCGGGGGATTACCGCTCTTGTATCTGAAACTTCTTTGTTGGATGCACAGGACGGGATTCGCTTTCGTGGATACTCAATTCCTGAATTAAGAGAGAAACTGCCGAAGGTGCCCGGCGGAACAGAACCTTTACCCGAAGGATTATTTTACCTGATGCTGGTCGGATCATTACCGTCAGACGAAGATGCAAATCATATAAGCAGTGTATGGCAGCGCCGTAGCCATGTTCCCAATCATGTATTTGCGACCATTGAAGCTTTACCGGTTAGCGCACACCCTATGACGCAGTTTGTTGTTGCCATTATGAGCCTGCAAACAGAAAGCCAGTTTGCAAAACTATATGCAAAGGGTATGAGCAAAAAAGATTATTGGGATGCCGTGTTTGATGATACAATGGACCTGATCGCACGTTTACCACGCATTGCGGCTTATATCTATCGCCGTAAATATAAAAACGGAGAACACATTCAGCCCAATGGCTTATTGGATTGGGCAGGCAATTTTGCCCACATGATGGGATACGAACAGGAAGGTTTCCAGGAATTGATGCGCTTGTACATGACCATACATGCGGATCATGAAGGAGGCAATGTTTCCGCCCATACCACGCACCTGGTAGGGTCTGCATTAAGCGACCCGTATTTATGCTTCGCTGCAGGCATGAATGGACTTGCGGGGCCTTTGCACGGATTGGCTAACCAGGAAGTAATAAAATGGATCTACGAATTAAGAGAAGAGATCGGGGCAGATATACCATCCAAAGAACAAATTGAAGAGTATGTTAAAAAAACTTTGAGTGAAGGCAAAGTGGTACCAGGTTATGGTCATGCAGTTTTGCGTCAAACCGACCCAAGATTTACCGCTCAAATGGAATTTGGTAAAAAACATATGCCCGATGATCCGTTGGTGCAAACAGTATGGAACATATATGAAGCTGTACCGCCCGTTTTAGGTTCTATAGCAAAAATTAAAAATCCCTGGCCAAATGTTGATGCACACAGCGGAGCCTTGTTGGTACATTATGGGATGGTTGAATATGAATTTTATACCGTTTTATTTGGCGTTTCAAGATCGTTGGGCGTATTGGCAAGCCTTTGCTGGGACAGGGCTCTGGGCTTCCCTTTAGAAAGGCCAAAATCGGTAACTACCACACTTGTAAAATCCTGGCTGGACGGCAAAGAAGAAATTTGGGGGGATTAAACTTTTACCGGATATTTGTAATGAAACCGGAATCTTATTCCGGTTTTTTTAATCAATTTAGTAAAACGAAAGTAACATGAAAAAAATAATCTTTGTATCCCTGGTTTCTGTTTTGTCTGCCAATTGTTTTGCACAAGGCAGTAAAGCTACGCCTGCATCTTCCAGCAATCAACACATCAAAGTGTTTAAACAGGCTGCAGGCAGCAGCGACCTGACGACCGCTATCACTGCTTTAAGTTATTATATTGCTGACCAGGGCGCCAACTCTGTTTATGAAGATACGTTGGCAATGTTATACCTGCAGCAGAATTCATACGTACAATGTTACTATTGGGCAGATAAGCGATTAAAAGTGAAACCCGAGGATCTTGCGTTAATGGAAATGAAGGCAATATGCCTTGATAAACTAAACCAGCCAAAAGAAGCAATTGCCATTTATGAAAGATTGTATGCTAAAACCAAAAGCCCTTATCATGCTTATACATTGATGGAACTTCAATACGCTATCAAGCGGCTGGCAGAATGCCTGGCAACATCGGGCAGCACAGAGAAGCTTGAATTTAAACCTGATCTTACCATGACCTATAATGCCGGCGAACAGATGGGCCGTACTTACCTGCGGGCAGGTATATATAATATAACCGGCCTGGCTTTATACGACCTGGATAGGAAAGCCGAATCGAAACAATATTTTCAAAAAGCATTGGCACTTGACAGTAATTTTGTTTTGGCAAAACAAAATCTCGAAGCACTAAAAGCGATTGAATTGGGTACTAACAAAGCCAACCCAGGAGGTAACAACAACCCAACATCTCCTGCAAACAAACAGAATTAAAGTTTCATTTTGAAGCAGTGCCTGTTGCCTGTATATTTGCAATCCTTTTGGGGG
>JANOUJ010000492.1:0-5777 GCA_031416815.1 Chitinophagaceae bacterium | reverse complement strand
CAGTAAGATTTGGGCTTTGGCTATTGAAGAGTAAAATGAAAAGGGCTATTTTATTCATAAGCGTTCTGTTAAACACAGATGTTATTTCATTTTGGTGTATATGTCCAATTGCGTCAACGCTAACGAACAGGGCTTGACGTTGTTGGGATATTTGAAAATGTAAGTCTAGAACTGAAGCCTATTATTCTTTTAAAAGTTGAAGTTACAAACTATAGCTAAATTATTAACGTCGAGATGCAATTGAAGTTGATAGTGAGCTACAGCGAAAGTTAGCAACATTCTGCCCAATAACTGGGTTGGGGAATCAAAAGGCATAAAACGATCCATCACTTGCAGCAGTTGAGAGTACATCCTATAAGGAGACTTACGCCAGTTTTGGATATACAATAGTTACCCACTCGTTATAATTTAGAGTAGCGGTTGATAGTTCAGCAGCATTTTACATCGGGGTTTCACGTAAAGCCGTTATAAATTTAACCTGGTGCTGTGAAAACCCTGCTAGGACATAAAACCCGGATGGGACATAGAAGCAAAAATTTTTCCATCGTATTAATGTCCCTTATCCTTATTTAAACAGTAATATTCGGCGAATGACAATCTTTCCAGTATTCAATGATGTTTTTTATAACACGCAATATTTCCGAATAACTATCCGGCTTTGTAAAAAATCCCTGGATGGATTTTGAATAAGCGTCAATAATCATTCGTTGATCGGCAGCAGTTGTAAAAAATAAATACGGGATGCATTTTAAGCGGAGCTGTTCGTTATTATGTACTTTTTCTCTTAACTGAATTCCATCCAATTTAGGCAAATTGATATCTGAAATGATCAAAAAAGGTTGATCGTTCGAATCATTTAAATATTGGTATGCGCTTAACCCGTCATTGAAAAACATCAGCTTATTTGGGTAATTCAGTTCTGCAAATACTTCATTTAAAAGCTCCTGATCATCCGCATCGTCTTCAATTACTAAAATTGTTCCATCTTTATTCATATTATTAAATTTTAAAAAATAAGATACTATTCCTTCTAAGTT
The DNA here is from genome assembly GCA_031416815.1 of Chitinophagaceae bacterium. GTDB lineage: Bacteria > Bacteroidota > Bacteroidia > Chitinophagales > Chitinophagaceae > Ferruginibacter. Next base: position 4,740 of record JANOUJ010000492.1, on the reverse strand, counting down.
TGCCAAATTATGAGGATTTGATCTTGTGGCAGCGCACAAAAACTTATCTTATCAAAAGCAATGCCATGAGACTGTGCCAAATACATAATTTTTTCAAATTACTGCATTGGATTAGCTGACAAACTTTTCGGAAAGACCATGGGCGTTGAGAATGGATGATGAGATGTTTTGAAGGGTTGTGCGCCAGGGCAGTATGAGGCATATCAGCATAAATGAATACGCTCTTTTAACCATTCTTCTGCCTTGGGCTCTTCGTTAAAAACTCCAGTGGGAACATAAACAGGAGTTAGTACCGAAGTCATTGTTGCCACCATTTGCCCGATGTGGGTGTTTGTTATAAGGGCCACGGCTGTAAAGGTTTGGGGGATCTCTTTTTTTAAAACATCACGTACTTCGGGGCCTGATGCCGTTTCATGTGAGACCTCGATCATGGCGCATACTTTTTTTCCTTGCGTTGTACGCCTGATGAGGGAATACAGATCTGTTACATTTTCAACAGTACGGGGAGTGTTTTTAGATATCTTATGAAGTATCCCATCATTGTCAACCCAAAGAGTTGCTAAAGGATGCTGGTGGATCTTTGTTCCATCTTTCGGTATTCTCATGATTACGCAATTAGTGAACTAAAATTAATTTTATTTTTTATTCCGTCAAATATTCCCGTATTTAATTTTATGCATATCAGCCGACTAACACCAGTAATGAGGAGAATGAGAGCATTTTCAGCGGCTGAGCATTGAAGACTATTATTTTCTTTGAAGGATAAAAAGGTTCTTTCCTTCAAACTCTCGAAAATGGATGTACAGTATATCATCCTTAATAGCGTAGCAGATCGCGTTTTGTAACGCAATAAAAATCGGTGTCTCTTTTGGTGCATAAAGCATAGAATGCGGTCCGCCCTGCATCTTCAGATCATTGGTACCGGGGAAAAATGTAGGTACAAAAAGCCCTTCGTTGGCATAATAGTAACGCAGTGAGTCGGTATTGTTTGCTCTTAAAATGCCGGGTTCAAGAACATCTTTATACTCAATGTCTTTTCCATTTGGTGTATAGGCAAAATATTTAAATGTCCAATCACCGGGCATGAGGAATTTGGCTGAATCTGCTGTTCCGTTCTGCAACAAGCCGTCGCAAACATCACAATCTTCTAAGGATTTCTGGCAACTTGCGGCGGCAAAAAGCAATACACAGGCTACCAGGCAAAAATATAAGGTCTTCATTGCAGTGGTTTATATTAAGACGAACAATAAGATGAAAACGCTGCATTACTGTTGTAGAAGCTTGCGCCCGTGGGTTATTTTCCAATAACTTTATGCAAATGAAAAAAATCTTTTCCGCTTTCTTCGGGTTATGCCTTTTACTTTCTTTACAAAATTGCAACAGGCATTTAAAAAATACGCTGCCAGCTGTTTTTGCAGAGCTACCCGAAGCTGACGTGCAATACCAGTACATCAAAAATTATTTTGTACTTTCTGAGCAACGAAAAATAGAGGAATGGTACAATACTTATTTAAATAAATGCACGTTGTTCTATAAAATTGAAAACCCCACAAAAGATTCTATCCTCAACCTTATAAAAAGTTACTGGGTAACATCCGACGGGCAAAAGCATGACATCCGATCCATACAATGGTGCCCATTTAAAAATGGAAAAGAAGTGCATGTTACAATGAATTATGCTTACCGCATTATTGCCGAAGACCGGGTGAAACAGATTCCTCAATTAATATTGCAGCTGATCCTTAACCGGCGCAACAAAATAATAAGTATAAAGGAATTGAGCAGGGGTAGTTAGCAGCGTAATGGCATAAAACAGCTATGGAAAACATGCAATATTTGTTTTTTAAACCTGCCGGCCGGCAGGCAGGCAGCATCAAGCCATCCCATAGGAAGACTTGTGCCAGTGAAGAGAAAATATTTTATCTTTTAAAAAAGATAAAATATTTTTACAGTATGACTTTAATTATTGACACAAAGAATTTACGTGAGGAAAAAGCACTCAAGAATTTTCTTCAACTCCATTCCATCCGTTATTATACAGAGGCAGAAGAAGATGCCGCTTTATTAACAGCTATGGAAAAAGGCCGCAAATCTACCCTACTTACTTCCTCAGAAAAAGAAAGCTTTTTAACCAACCTTAAAAAAGCTAAATGAATATTGACATCCGCAAAACATTCACTAAAGATGCGGATAAACTGCCTGCAAATATTCAACAGCAACTATCACTTATTATTACCAACCTGCAACAGGCCAAACAACTAACCCAAATTAAAGATTGTAAGAAAATAAAAAGTTCTAAAACTGCCTACCGAATCAGGCTACGCCAATACCGGATTTCTTTTTTGAAAACGAAACAATTGAACTGGTAAGGGTATTAGGCAGAAAAGATATTTATAAATATTTCCCTTAAATCTGTTTTCTAGTAACCAGGGTAATAAGCTCTATTTCAGCATTTGTTTTTCAAATCCCCGACACAATCCGGCGGAATTATGAGGCATCAAGTTATCCTATCGGAAGACTTGCTCCAGAAGGGGGTGCAGGGAATGCAGAACCCCGCAGGGGTGAAATTATTGGCAAGCGGCATGCTATCGTTGTTGGCCGGAGGCACAACAACGGCGACCAGTGGGCTTACGTAATGCCAACAGCGGCGGAGTAAGCAATGTGATCATTATTGCTCTGCTGTTAAACACCGGCACGAATACCAACACCGAAAAAATATCATTAATATCTGATTACTATGAGTTTTTTACTCCATTTTAAACATAATTACAAGCCTAACGCATTCTTGGCACGGTTTTACGCCTTATAGTTTAACTAAATTGATTTTTATGAAAGCTATTAAAAGTAACGTTGTAATTTTTGTAACCTTATTCCTGTTAACGACCTTTAGTGTTAACACAGTATCAGGTCAGCCGCCACATGCCAAAGCGTATGGTAAACACAAATACTATTATTATCCGGGATCTAATGTGTATTATAATGCAGGACCTAAACTATACTACTACAATTCAGGCTCATCCTGGAAAGGTGTAAGTGTATTACCTCCCGGAATCACTATAACAACCGGTGCCCCAAGGTATATAGTTTATCATAATACCCCGGAAGTTTGGTTAAATAATGATATGCATGTAGTAAAATACAAAGCAAATAAAAATAAACCCATGAAACATAAGAAATATAAAAAGAATGGCAAAAACAATTAATAAATAAAACGAAGTAGTTTATTTATTTTATCACAGAATCAGGTATCAAACATCCCGGCAATTTTTACCGGGATGTTTGATTTTCGGCTCCCTTGAACAGGGCACATTAACTGCCAGGCAAAGTGGCGTTAATACAAATCTACACCAGGCGCCGGATGCACAAAGCGGCAAGCCCCTATGAAGTAATTTGCCGTCTGTCTTACTTTGCTTCTACAATATTTCCTGTTTCAACCAATCCTGTTACTAACTTTCTTTTAAATTTCCCTTCCAGTAAAAAAATATTATCAAAATAGGAAGGCAACCCCTCTGCTGTATTTAAAATTGAGGTCCTGATCTCAAAATGTAAATGTGGAAGAAATGAACTACCTGAAACTCCTATTTGTGCTAATGCCTGTCTTGATTTAACGAGGTCACCCAATTTTACTTTTACGCTATTTTCTTTAAGATGACCATAAATACTAACTGAATTATCAGCATGTTGAATTGCAACACAGTTTCCATAAAGTTCCAATGGATTTTCTTTAAGTTTTGGTATATTAAAATTCTTATCATCTTTATAACTGGTGGAAGCATAAATCACTCTTCCATCTGCTATTGCGTATACCAGACTACCAAAACCAAAAAAATCCTGGTCTTTTTCTCCCTTGTTTTTGAATTGATTATTTTCATTGTTTAGTATTACAAAGTCATAAGCATAACGCATAAAATTTGTAATTAAACCAAGTTCCTTTATTGGCTGAAAATTATAATCAAACCTTCTGTGATGCGAACTGTAGTCATGGGCATCATAAACAAGAACTCTGCCTTTTAAAGGGAACTGTAATTTATTTTTTTGAACATATTTTTTTGGGTAAACGGTGGATTTTAAAATAAGTTCTTTTTTTGCGCTGTTCGAAAATGTCCATTCAAACACTAAACTGGATATGGTTGCTGTAATTTCAAATTCCGAAAATGGATTAAATACGAGTTGAGCTGTTTCGCCGTTCCAAATTCTTTTTGGCAGCATAAAAATGCTTGGTGCTGTGCCATTATTGTCAAGAAAACGTGATTGCAGCAGTTTCTTTTCGTTATCAAATACAGACACAGTTAGTTTGTCTAATGAAAATGTATCGCTTGAATTGTTAGATACCAAAAAGTCAAAATTTATTACCTGTTTATAGGCACCCTGTTCAATGAAAATATTTGCAGGTTTGTGTTCAATAATAATCTTATCCTGGCTTACAGCCTCACATGCTGTCAATACAAAAAGAAAAAGTATAAAAAATGATTTATTCATAATAATATTAGTTTTTGATCTTTATTATTTTAATAAGTTAGCAAAATTTTCGCTAACATATAAATTTATACCACTAAACCGGTTTGTTGACGTGTGGATGATTGGAAACACATACGACGACGGAGACATGACCGGGGTGCAAGGAAAACAATTCAACATTTGTTTTTTAAAATTCCGGACACAGTCCGGCAGAATTAAAACGGCATCAAGTGATCCCACGGTGTTTACGCTTGGGTTTTATGATTTTGTTGGGAACACTTG
>JANOUJ010000491.1:0-1972 GCA_031416815.1 Chitinophagaceae bacterium | reverse complement strand
TAAAAAAATCGGGTACCGCTTTCGATCTTCCCATCGCCATTGGTACATTGGGCGCTACCGATCAAATTAAAAATCCCGAAAAATTAGCTGACTATGTTATTATGGGCGAGCTGAGCCTGGATGGAGAGATTCGACCCATCACCGGAGCATTACCCATTGCCATACAGGCACGTAAAGAAGGTTTTAAAGGATTGATTGTTCCCAAACAAAATGCAAGAGAGGCGGCAATGGTTAACAACCTGAATGTGTATGCAGTGGAGCACATAAAAGATGTAATAGAATTTTTTAACAATGAAGATTCGATACAACCAACCATTGTAAATACAAGAGAAGAATTTGCCAATGCACAAAGCGATTTTGAAATTGATTTTTGTGATGTGAAGGGACAGGAAAATATCAAGCGTGCTTTGGAGATCGCCGCGGCAGGCGGACACAATGCCATTTTAATTGGTCCGCCCGGCGCTGGTAAAACCATGCTGGCAAAACGTTTGCCAACCATATTGCCGCCATTAAGTTTGCAGGAAGCTTTGGAAACGACCAAGATACATTCTGTTGCAGGCAAACTTCCGGAGAATTCAACATTGATTTGCAAAAGGCCATTTAGGAGTCCGCACCACACAATAAGCGATGTGGCTTTGGTTGGCGGTGGTGTCATTCCGCAGCCAGGCGAAATTTCTTTGGCACACAACGGTGTTTTATTTTTAGATGAACTGCCTGAATTTAAAAGGCAGGTGCTGGAAGTAATGCGTCAGCCGATGGAAGAACGAAAAGTTACCATCTCCCGTGCAAAAGTAGCATTGGATTTTCCTGCATCGTTCATGTTGATCGCCAGTATGAACCCATGCCCCTGTGGTTTTTTTAATCATCCAGAGAAAGAATGTACCTGCCCGCCGGGTGGCGTACAAAAATATTTAAATAGAATATCGGGCCCATTATTAGACCGCATTGATTTGCATGTAGAAGTAACGCCTGTTGCATTTAGCGAATTATCATCGGCACAGCAATATGAAAAAAGCAGCAGCGTAAGAGAGCGTGTTATTAAAGCAAGAGAAATTCAGGAACTCCGTTATAAAGACAGTGAGGGAGTTTATGCAAATGCACAAATGAGCAGCAAACAACTGAAAGAAATTTGTGTGATAACAACAGCCGGTCAAAACCTGTTAAAGGTTGCAATGGAAAAATTAAACCTCAGTGCCCGTGCCTACGACCGCATTTTAAAAGTTAGCCGCACCATTGCAGATCTTGCTGCCAGTGAAGATATAAAACCTGAGCACCTGGCAGAAGCGATACAGTACCGCAGTTTAGACAGGGAAGGGTGGACAGGGTAAAGCAGTTGGCAGTTGACTGTTCGAAGTTGGCAGCGTTCGTAATAAGGGAAGAGTTTTTCGGTGTCGCAAACTGCACACTGCAAACTGCCGACTCTTTTCTGCCTTTTAGTCATTTTTTACGAACTTGTACGATATTTGATGCATTGAATCTTTTCGATGTATTATCAACCACAAACTATCTGAATGAAAATATTACTCCGCTATCTGAAGCCATACAAATGGCTGGTGGTACTTACTTTAACTTTAGCTGCTATCAATATTGGTTTTTCTCTTGTTGATCCGATCTTGTTGGGGAAACTGATCAATCTCGCTAACGGTCATCAAAGTAGTACGGCGCCCTTTGATTACGACCGTTTTTTTAATTCCTTTTCATGGAGCAAGCCCGGTGTTTGGTATATCCTCATTGCTTCCATAACCGTTGCCATGATAAGCCGCATTGCAAAGGCATTCCAGGATTATTTTTTAAATGTGGTTATTCAAAAATTTGGTGCCAAAGTTTTTACTGATGGTTTGCAACACGCCATGAAATTGCCTTACCAGGAATTTGAAGACCAGCGCAGCGGTGAAACACTTTCTATCTTAACCAAAGTAAGGTCGGATGTGGAAAGGTTTATGACCAACTTCATCAACATTTTATTTGGTGT
>JANOUJ010000490.1:0-1833 GCA_031416815.1 Chitinophagaceae bacterium | reverse complement strand
GGGTGTCTTATATCACCCTGTAATCTGTCGTTTTCATACCCGCTTATTGCAGATTTATAAAACTAGTTTTGTAAAATAAAAATTAATTATATGCAAAAGATCACCCCATTCTTATGGTTCGATGGAAATGCGGAAGAAGCCATGAATTTTTATGTATCTATTTTTAAAAATGCCAAAACAGGAAACATCAGCCGTTATGGCGATGGCGGCCCCGGCCCCAAAGGGTCTGTGATGTCGGCCACTTTCCAGTTGGAAGGGCAGGAGTTCTTCGCATTAAACGGAGGCCCGATGTTTCGTTTTTCGCCAGCCATTTCTTTTTTGGTTGACTGTAAAACGCAGGAGGAAGTGGATGAATTATGGGAAAAACTGTCGGAAGGCGGGGAAAAGCAAAGATGTGGCTGGTTGAAAGATAAGTTTGGCCTGTCGTGGCAAATCATTCCTTCCGAATTAGGTAAGCTGATGAACGATCCTGATCCTGCAAAATCTCAAAGAGTTATGCAGGCTATGATGCAGATGGATAAAATTGATATAGCCGGTTTACAACGGGCATATGAGCAAGCATAAAATAGTTTGATCAGTCATAATTTATCTTTCGTGTTCTAACTTATATAAAAAACATGAAACGAATTGCTATATGTATATCATTTTTATTGCTCTCCTCAGCTTGTATTTGCCAGGCCGATAGTCTGCAGCAGCAGATCAATGCGCAGGTATGGAAACCCTTTATCCTGGGATTTGAGACAGGAGATGATGATGGTTTCAGTGCCGTGCACAGCAAAGAGGTAATAAGGGTTTCACAGGATGATAAACACATTTTTGGATACGACGAATATTTTCGGAAAGTACCGGATAGTGAAAAATCAAGACGGGCAAACTGGAAAAGAAGTATCAAACTTCGGTTTATACAGCGCATCGCTTCAAACGGTAAAGCTTTTGAAGTAGGTTATTATAAATCCTCAAGTACTAACGCAACGACAGGTGAAAAACGTACCGGCTATGGAAAATTTCATGTATTGCTTCGCAAGGAGAAAGGCGTGTGGAAAATTCTGATGGATGCAGACGCGAATAGTAAAACCAATGAAGAAGTGTTTTTAACAGGCATGCCAATGTAATGATTTTATATATAATAAAGCTACTCGCATCATTAAGCTAAAAATCCGCTCAATTGTATTGAGCGGATTTCTAATTATTAATTTTTAGTACTCATCTATCCTCCTCCCATCATATCCTGTCCGCCACTCTGGTCGGCTTTGGTATTTTTACGTTTAAATAAAGTAGCATCAAACTTACCAAAACGGTAGTTAAAGTTCAGGCGCAGAACCTGCTGGTCCCTTCTTCTTTCATTCTCCTGGGTGAAAAAAGTACTTTCAGAATATGATCTGAAAATCTGTGTACGGAAAACATCATTCATGCTCAATGTTAACGAGCCACTCTGGCCATTCTTCCATGTCCAGTCTTTACGGATGGCCAGATCAAATCCATAACGTGGGAGGTTAAAACCCTGTGCAGTAGATTGGGGGCCACCACCAAACATCATTCCGCCACCGCCACCGCCGCCACGTCCGCCGCCGCCGCCACCTGAACTCGGCGGCAATACGCTTTTAGCCTGGTAATCACCACTGAACTGAACAGACAATCCTTTAGCTACTTTAAAAGCACTGTTCATTTTGGCAAACCAGCTCACGCGTGAATTACTCAAACTTTGCGCAGGTGTTGAACCGGATGCAGGCGTAGTTGCATCTATTTGTGAATAGAACAGGTTTGCGTTCAACGTCAGGTCCCACCATTTGGTCACCGGCATTTTATTAGTTAATTCCAACCCATAAGAAAAAC
>JANOUJ010000489.1:0-6871 GCA_031416815.1 Chitinophagaceae bacterium | reverse complement strand
TGAGAATGAAGTGACCGGTTACGAAGACCTGTTGCAACAACTACCGGCTTCCCAAACACCCATTATTGGAATTACAGGACCACCGGGCGCCGGTAAAAGTACACTGGTTGATGCCCTGATCGGGCTTTTGGTGAACGAGGGCAAATCCGTTGCTGTGATTTGTGTGGACCCATCTTCGCCATTTAATTTAGGCGCCTTACTGGGCGACCGTATCAGAATGAGCGAATGGTACAATAACCCGAAAGTGTTTATCCGTTCGCTTGCCACCCGAGGCTCCTTGGGTGGTTTGCATCCTAAAATTATTGAAATAAGCGACCTGATGAAAGTTGGGGGGTTTGATTACATCATTGTAGAAACTGTTGGAGTTGGCCAAAGTGAGATCGAGATTGCCGGGCTTGCAGATATTACCATTGTTGTGGTGGTGCCCGAAGCCGGCGATGAAGTGCAAACCATGAAAGCAGGGTTGATGGAAATTGCCGATGTGTTTGTTGTAAATAAAGCCGACAGGCCGGATGCGGATCTTTTTGTAAAGAACCTACGCCTGATGCTGGCACCGGCTTTTCACAACCACACGATGCCGGTGCCGGTCATCAAAACCATTGCATCGCAAAAAGACGGGATCGTTGAGTTATTGAAAACCATTACAGATTCTTTCAATATTGTAAAAGAAAACGAAAAAAGATCATGGCTGCTGGCAGAAAAAGCATTTCATCTGATACAGCAAAAGAAAATGATGGCAATCAATAAAGCAGCGCTGAAACAAAAGATTGAAGAAGCCGGAAATAATTTTAATTTATATGCCTTTATAAAACAGTTTTACTAGATCCTTTGGGGAAGGATATTTTAATTTTTTACGTTGGCATTTTTACTTTTTAAGCATGTCCTTTTGTTCTTCCTCCTCCAGTTTTTTATTTCCTTTCCACCAGCGGTAACCAATAAAACCTACAATGGCAAAGGGCGCCATCATTAAATAAAGAATGGCCGCGTTCATCCCTTGTGCTGGTTTTTCGCCCATTTGAAGGGAAGTTTTGGTACAAACCGCACACTGTGCCTGTACGGCCCCGGATAATAACAGCACGAAAACCAAGGCCAATAATGTGTTTAAAATCTGTTTCATTGCTTTGCAAAGTTACGAATGCACGCCCTAAGGAAAACATCTGTTTAACAGAAATTAACTTTTTAATTTGCAGAAAAAACCACAGATGCTTTTAATTTGCAATAAACTAAACACACTATGTTGAAAAGACTTTTACCCTTCATTGTATTCTTATCATTTTATTCTGCATCCAATGCACAGGTAAGTAAAGCTAAGCAGCATTACAACGCTGGAATTCAACTAAGAAATAACAACGCATTCACAGAAGCACTTGCAGAATTCACAAAAGCAACTGAACTGCATAAGAATTTTGATTCGGCCTATGTGGAATTAGGAAATATTTACAGCAAAGGAGGTAAAATGGACCTTGCAATGGATAATTACAATAAGGCGCTTTCTATTAATCCGAAATATGCAGACGCCCTTTTTGGTATGGGTAAATTGTACAGGGACGCTATAAAACAATATGACACAGCTATTAATTACTTTAATGCCGCTGCCGAAGTCGATCCTAAAAATAAGGAAGTATTTTACGGACTTGCCTGGATCTATAACGCCCGGAAAGAACATGACCTCGCTATTCCCTATGCCATAAAATCGCTTGAAATTGACAATACTTATAAACCTGCATACGGCGAATTAGGCCATGCTTACCGTGCTACAAAAAAATACGCAGATTGCATTGAACAGTTAAAGAAAAATCTGGCAGTTTCCGTGGTTGATGTTGCCTATCTTTATTCGGGATATTGCTATATAGAGCTAAACAACAAAGAAGGCGCTATGCAGCAATATGAAGCACTTAATAAAATCAACGAAAGGATGGCGGGTGCTCTGAAGAAAAAGATAGATGCCACGTGGGCAGGCAATTGATCATGTTCTTATTTCTGAAGTTATGGCCTGGTTGTGAAATATTTCCTGGTCAAAAAATTTAGGCTCAGTTACAAAAGCATTTAACGATCCCTTCATTATTGATGCTGATAAAAGATCGTCGGCCCGGTATACAACCGGTGTTTGGGCAGCAAGCAATTTTTCTGCAGCCGGCAATGTAACCGCATAAGCATGGGTACAATCATGAAATCCCGCTTTCTTTAAATGTGGGCTGAATGGTTTTGGCAACAGATTGCTTACCATTTTATAAGTCCAGGCCATCAGGCCGAGTGTGCTAAGTATTTTATAAAAAAACTGTTTTGTTTTTAAAGCCGCTGTAACCCTTTCGTGTTTTAGATAACCCAGGTAAACCAATTCCCAGTTACCCGGCAGTTCATTTAATGCCGCCGGTAACGCTGCCAGATTTTTTTCAATGGGCAGCACGTCGTCTTCCAGGATCAGAACTTTTTTCCATTTATTTTTTAACATCGCTTCATAAACCATTCGGTGCGATAAGGAGCAGGCGATCTCACCGAGGCTTAAAGCTTTGTTTTGCCGTTGCAGTTTTTTGGCTTTTTGTTCATCGTAAGTTCCATTGGCTTTTGCAGTTTCATGATCCAACTCAAGTTTATCAGCCCCCCAAAAAAAATCAAATGATAAACCTTCCAGGTTATTTTTTATCCGTACGTGCCTGTCTGTAAAACGTGGCACAGATACGATCAATACTTTATCAAAATACTGTTGCAGGTAATTGTTTATGTTAGCGGGGATCTTCAGTATGCAAATTTTATACTTACAAAAGTAGGGGTTTATAACAGCCGTGTTATGATACTGCCAGCATAAATAGAATTTTTTACTTTACTTTGCCAACAAGACCAGCAAAAATTATTCATGTCACGACAGGAAAATATTCCACGCCTCAGCAGCACCAAACTTAAAAAAAAGGCCCCCGATTATATTCATTTATCCATCCTGTTAAAAGATATTGACGAAGCCATAAAAAACCATGCAAGCGGTGATCAGCTTGACCTTGGCTGTGGCAACAAACCATACGAAGAATGGTATAATCCTAAAACGAAAACCCAAACCGGTTGCGATGTGATACAAAGTGATAAGAACAGGGTGGATGTTATTTGCCTGGCAACAAATCTTCAGTTTAATGACAAGAGTTTTGATACGGTTTTGTCTACACAGGTTCTGGAGCATGTGTACGATCATCATGCCATGATCAAAGAATCGTACCGGGTGTTAAGGCCCGGTGGACAAATGATATTAACTGTTCCATTTACCTGGGAACTTCATGAAGAGCCTTATGATTTTTTTCGTATTACCAAACATGGTTTACGGGAGCTTTTTGAAGAAGCCGGTTTTGAAATTGTTTATATAAAAGCGAACGGTGGCAAATGGGCGGCAACATTTCAAATGTTCATCAATACAGTTTACTCAACATTTAAATTTAAAACAGCCCGTGCAAAAATCCTGAAGATTCTTTTTATGGAATTGAGATTGACCTGGCTGCTCAATCATATTGCACTGCGGATCGATAAACAATATTTTGACGACTGGTGGACCCTCAATTATATTGTGGTTGCCCGAAAAAAATAATTATGGAATTAAAAAGCCCGGTTACATACAGCAACAATATCACCCGCTTAAGAAGTTTTGATGTAGCAATTATAAAAGAACTGTACATAAGAGAGACCAAGGTGGATGTTTCCCGTTTTTTTGACAGTCTTACGGAAATTGAACTTTACCAATGCAATGATACCGGCTATCGTTTTTATTATCCCTTTAATATTTATGGCGATGATAAATTTTACCAGGACCTGCACGAACTAAATACCTGGTATTACCAGGACAATCGCTGGGAACACCCGTTGGCACTAAGTTTTCTTAAGCCAACAGATAAGATACTTGAAATAGGATCGGGGGATGGTTTCTTTATCAAACTTTGTAAAAAAAACAACATTAACGACATTACCGGGCTGGAGCTGAATACAGCTGCTGCTGAAAAAGCAACACAGGAGGGCAATACAATTTACAGCGAAACCATACAGTCCTATAGCGAAAATCATACTGATGAATATGATGTGGTTTGTAATTTCCAGGTGCTGGAGCATATTGTAGATATCAGGTCGTTTATTGAAGCTTCGCTATTTGCGTTAAAAAAGGGCGGAAAAATGATCATTGCCGTACCCAACAACAATCCTTATTTATTTGAGTGGGATGATTACCATACCCTGAACTTGCCACCCCACCATGCAGGACTCTGGAATAAAGCAGTGTTTAAAAAACTGGAGAATATTTTTGCTATTAAAAACACGCATGCACATACCGAACCTCTCGGCGAAATGAAGCATTGGATGGCCACAAAAATTAATCACACCAAAAAAACAAACCCGTTTAAAGCATTTTTACTTTCCCTCGTTCCCGGCTTTGTTTTTAAAGCATATTTAAAAAATAACCGGGATAAAATTGAAGGCAGGAATATTTTAATGGTGTTTGAAAAAATCTGATGAGATCAGTTTTCTTTTTATCCTTAATGAATGGTGCTGGCTGGGGCGGCAGTGAGGAGCTGTGGTTTCGTACCGCCTTATGGATGAGCAGAAACGATTATAAAGTTGGTATTGCTTGTTATGATTGGGCAGAAAAGCAGGGCCGCATCAGTGAACTGAAAAATGCAGGCTGCAGCATTTATTTATTGCCAAACAAAAAAGGATTGTTTAAAAAAGCGGCCTTAAAAAAGGAATTGAACGCTATTCCTTTCCAGGAATATAACCTCACTGTAATAAACCAGGGCGGCTGGGAAGAGATACTGCATTCACCATTCCGCAATCTTTATAAAAAACTCCATAATTATGTTATCCTCAATCATAATTATAATGAAAATGCAGTGCTGTCTTTTACAAAACAAAAATTATTGCAGCAATGGATTATAAATTCACAGATGAATTTTGGAGCCACGCAAAAAATATTTGAGGTTATAGAAAATAAATTCAACATCAGCATTGATAAAAAACAAACGCTGGTTAACCCGGTTACATTTAAACCTGATACATCAGCGGGCACTTATCCGGCATTTGCAAATGATGGCTGCACCTGGATTATGCTCGCCGAACTGGATACTGCAAGAAAAGCGCAGGATATTTTAATAACTGCTCTATCCGCACCAAAATGGAAAGCAAGAAACTGGCAATTGCATTTATATGGCAAAGGAAAAGGCAAAGAGAATTTGGAAAAATTAATTACTGAACTGAATTTAAAAGATAAAGTTTTTTTAAAGGGCTTTACAACCAATATAAAACAAACATTGCATGATTGTCACCTGCTGTTACAATGCACCCGTATTGATGCCATGCCTTTAAGTGTAGTGGAAGCTATGGCAACCGGTCGACCTTGTGTGGTTAGTAAGGTTGGAGATATGCCTGCCTGGGTTGAAGATGGTATGAACGGCTTTGTTTGTAACACAGTAACTGCCGAAGGTATCGATGAAGTGTTAGAAAGATGCTGGCAACAAAAAAACAATTGGGCAGCCGTGGGCAAAAATGCTTTTGATACTTTTATAAAAAAATATCCGCAACCTTATGAAGAAAAGATTGCGGAAATTTTAAGTATTTATATTTCTTAAATGAACTGCTTTTAAGCCGGTTCAGATTTCATTTGTTTTGAAACCCTTGAGCGTTCGTTCTCATCCAGTATCACTTTACGCATACGAATGCTTTTTGGTGTTACCTCAATACACTCATCCTGTTGAATATACTCCATACACTCTTCAAGTGTCATCATGATCTTAGGAGCAGCCTTGCTGGCATCGTCACTACCACTTGCACGGTGATTGGTTAATTTTTTAGGTTCGGTAGCGTTTACGTTCAAATCGCCTGGCTTAATATGCTCAGCAATGATCTGGCCTGTGTACACCTCATCTCCCGGATCAACAAAAAATCTTCCCCTGTCCTGTAATTTATCAATTGAATAACCGGTTGTTCTTTCTGTATTTTTAGATAACAACACGCCATTACTTCTTCCAGGAATATTTCCCTTCCAAGGACGATAGTCAGTAAAACGGTGAGCCATTACAGCTTCGCCGGCTGTGTTGGTAAGCATATTGCTACGTAAGCCAATCAAACCTCTTGAGGGAATATCAAATTCTAAATGCTGCATTTCACCTTTGCTTTCCATGATCAGCATTTCGCCCTTGCGTTGAGTAACGAGGTCTATCACTTTACCGCTAAATTCCGCAGGTACATCAACCACAAGCGTTTCATACGGCTCACATTTTTTACCATCAATTTCTTTTACCAAAACCTGTGGGTTACCAACGGTTAATTCAAATCCTTCTCTACGCATGGTTTCAACTAATATACCCAGGTGCAAAATACCACGGCCGTACACCAGGAAGCTATCTGCACTATCTGAATCTTCAACACGCAATGCCAGGTTTTTTTCTGTTTCTTTCATCAACCTGTCACGTAAATGACGTGAGGTTACAAATTTTCCTTCACGGCCAAAGAATGGTGAGTTGTTGATACCAAACATCATACTCATGGTTGGTTCATCCACACTGATAACCGGTAATGCCTCCGGAAATTCCGAATCACAAATGGTATCTCCGATATTAAATTCATCCAACCCAACTATCGCACAAATATCACCTGCACTTACTTCTGTTGCTTTCTTTTTACCGAGCGCTTCAAAAGTATAAAGTTCCTTAACTTTCATTTTTTTAATGCCCCCATCCGCTTGCACCAATGCAATTTGTTGGCCTTCTCTTACTGTTCCTCTTGCTACTTTACCCACCGCAATTCTTCCTAAAAAAGAAGAATAATCCAACGAAGTGATCTGCATTTGGGTGGTACCCTCATTTACTTTGGGTTCCGGTACATGTTCCAAAATGGCATCGAGCAATGG
>JANOUJ010000488.1:0-11086 GCA_031416815.1 Chitinophagaceae bacterium | reverse complement strand
CGATCCGGCACGAATGATCGTGGGACAAACGGGTGATAAAAAAACCATGGATAACATCCGGAGCGATCTCTATCTCGACCAGCCAAAATGGAAACAGTTTGTTTTATATCTGAATGACGTTTCGCCTCTTTGTTTTCACAGTAATGCCGATATTGAGAAGAAACAACTTAAGGGATTATTTATTGGAGGCAGTTCCCCCGATAGCTATCGGGGTGGAATTAAAGTACCATACCTCCGCAAAAGCTATCAAACAAAAAAAGAAGTGGGCAAGGTGCTGATGGAAGCCTTACCAGGTACTTTAATACTCGCTTTTGCCGCCATGTTGTTTGCAACGATCATTGGTATAATGTTGGGAGTATTAGCTGCTGTAAAAAAAGGAACCTGGTTAGACACTACAGCTGTTTTTTCAAGTATTGCCGGTATATCAGCGCCTTCATTTTTTATGGCGATAATAGTAGCTTACTTATTTGGGGTTGTACTTCACAGCTACACCAGTTTAAATTTAACGGGCAGTTGGTTTGATATTGATGAAGTGACCGGTGAAAAATATTTAAGTCTTAAAAATCTTATCCTCCCCGCATTTACATTGGGCATCAGGCCGTTGGCTATCATTACGCAACTAACCCGCAGTTCTATGCTGGATGTGCTGAGCCAGGATTATATACGTACCGCTTATGCAAAGGGGCTGGGCAAAAATGCTGTCATTTTTAAACATGCATTACGCAATGCCCTTAACCCGGTAATAACCGCCATAACCGGTTGGTTTGCGGAGTTATTGGCTGGTGCATTTTTTGTGGAATATATTTTTGGTTGGAAGGGAATTGGAAAAATCACCGTTGATGCACTGGAAAAATTAGATTACCCTGTTGTAATGGGCTCGGTTCTGTTAAGTGCCTGCATTTTTATCGTCATCAATCTATTTGCAGATATACTATATCGCAAAGTTGATCCAAGAATTAAATCCTTATAATTGTTTATTAGCCGGCAAAATAAAGTGTTTTTTTCTTCCCGCTTTTAAATTATTTTTCCTGCATACCGTCATCTATCCATTTTCTGATGACTGAAATTTCTTCTTCCGATAATTTAGGGTTCATCTTTGGCATAAATCCTCTTTCCCCTGGATTCTTGATCACCCTTTCGAGCATTTCGGCACCATGTTTTTTTGCGTTTTCGTAATTTTCAAAATTATCTTTATTACCTCCTTTTGAAGGCAAATGACAGGGCGAGCATTTTGCCTGCATTAAAGGCGCAATATCGGTTGTGTAAGTCGTTAATTTATTTTTCGCAGGGCTTGCTTTTTTTGTACAGGCGGCAAAAACTGTAAAAGCTATGAGCGTTAAAACAAAAATATTTTTTTTCATACAAATTATTTAGAAGGGTTAAGAGTACAATTTAAAAACAAATAATCATTTCAGCATAAAAATTTTGTAATAGGCATTATGGATAGAGCAGCATTGCTATTAACAAAACATTTGTAAACTGAAATTATCAGCTGCGGTCTTATCCGCATTAATAACATTTAAATTTTTAAATTATGAAAACACTTTTTACACTTTTATTTACCATGGCCATGTTTGGTACAACATGGGCCCAGTATGGCCAAAACGGCCATCGGGACAGAGACAGGTACGATGATGTCTATGCTCCCCATAACAACCGGGGCTACGATCGGCACCATAACGGTGGTAATGGCAGCTACTTTTTTAGCCCGAGAGAAAGGGATATGCAAATAGCGCAGATCAACCGGGATTATGAGTATAAGATCTACTCGGTAAAAAACAAACCTTACATGGGTTGGTATCAGAAGAAACGTATCATCAACAACCTGGAAGCAGAACGTGATGAACAGATCTTCCAGGTGATCCGTAAATTCAAAAACCAAAGAAATCAGTTTGGTGATCACGGCCGTAGGGAAAGAAGGAATTGGTAATATTTAAAACAGTCAATTTCTAAAAAACGTACATTTTAAAACGGACAGATAATTAATCTGTCCGTGTGTTTTTTAAGTTGAACCTAGAAGCATAATTATTACCTTTGCAATCTAAAAATTATGCTACATGCAATGAGCCATATAAGAGTTGATAAAAATAAAAATCTTTAATGGCGAATTCCATGTGAAAAAAATCAATAAAAGTAACACATGAAAGAAGTATATATCATTTCGGCCGTTCGTACGCCCATGGGAAGTTTTGGTGGTTCTTTAAAAGGATTTACTGCTACACAATTAGGTGGAATTGCCATAAAGGGGGCGCTTGAAAAAGCAGGTGTTAAACCTGAGTTGGTTAATGATGTGCTGATGGGTTCAGTTATACAGGCAAACCTGGGACAAGCACCTGCACGGCAGGCCGCAAAATTTGCAGGCTTACCCAATGAAGTAAACTGTACAACCGTAAATAAAGTTTGTGCCAGTGGTATGAAAGCCATTGCACAGGCAGCGCAAAGTATTTTATTGGGCGATGCGGATATTGTGGTTGCCGGCGGCATGGAGAGTATGAGCAACGTGCCTTTTTATGTTGACAGCATGCGCTGGGGAAATAAATACGGCAATACACAATTAATAGATGGACTGGCAAAAGATGGCCTTACTGACGTATATGATGGCAAAGCCATGGGCAATGCTGCAGAAATGTGTGCTACCACCTGTGGCGTGAGCCGTGAAGAACAGGATGAATTTGCTATTGAAAGTTACAAACGTAGCCAGGCAGCTACCGAAGCCGGAAGATTTGCTGATGAAATTGTGGCTGTTGAAATACCCCAACGCAGCGGTGCCCCGGTCATTTTTGCTAAAGATGAAGAACCTTTTAATGTAAAATTTGATAAGATAGCCACACTGAAAGGTGCTTTTCAAAAAGATGGTACCGTAACAGCCGCCAATGCATCTACCATGAATGATGGTGCTGCAGCGCTGGTTTTAATGAGTAAAGAAAAAGCGGATGAACTGGGATTAAAACCGATCGGTAAAATTTTAAGTTATGCTGATGCAGAACAGGCACCGGAATGGTTTACCACTACACCGGCTTTAGCTGTGCCCAAGGCAGTAGACAAAGCTGGTTTGCAAATGGAAGACATTGCATATTGGGAATTGAATGAAGCATTCGCCGTAGTTGGGATAGAAAATACCAGGCGCATGAAACTGGATGCCGCTAAAGTGAATGTAAACGGAGGTGCCGTTTCACTTGGACATCCACTCGGTTGCAGCGGAGCAAGGATTGTTGTTACCCTGCTGAATGTTCTGAAACAAAATAATGCAAAGTATGGCGCTGCCGGAATTTGTAATGGAGGAGGAGGTGCAAGTGCCATGGTGATTGAAAATATGTAACTTTTTATAATTGAAAACAGGCTGTCTCAAAATCTGAGGCAGCTTTTTGTTTATGAATCATCACACAAATATCGATTTGTTCATCTGCCCCTGATAAGATAAATTTGCAACCTATAAATAAATTATACAGATGCGACAAATTGCCTTTAGAGAAGCCCTTAGAGAAGCGATGCAGGAAGAAATGCGGAGAGATGAACGCGTGTTTTTAATGGGAGAGGAGGTAGCGGAATACAATGGTGCTTATAAAGTGAGCCAGGGTATGTTGGAGGAATTTGGTGAGAAAAGGATCATTGATACACCGATTGCAGAGCTGGGTTTTAGTGCCATTGCAGTGGGAGCAGCACAAAATGGACTCCGCCCCATCGTTGAATTTATGACCTGGAACTTTGCAGTTCTGTCATTAGATCAAATATTAAATACTGCCTCTAAAATGCTGGCAATGAGTGGCGGACAGGTTGGTTGCCCAATCGTTTTTCGTGGAGCAAATGGCAGTGCCGGCCAATTAGGAGCCCAGCATTCAACAGCTTTTGAAGCTATGTACGCCAATATCCCGGGGCTAAAAGTTATTTCTGTTTCAACCCCATACGATGCCAAGGGTTTACTTAAAAGCGCTATCCGTGATGACGATCCTATTATTTTTATGGAGAGTGAAGTGATGTATGGCGAAAAAGGCGAAGTGCCCGAAGAAGAATACCTGTTACCAATTGGCAAAGCGTTCATTAAAAGAGCGGGTAAAGATGTAACCATCGTTTCGTTTAATAAAATGATGAAAGTTGCTTTAGCTGCTGCTGAAGAATTAGCCAAAGAAGGTATTGAAGCCGAAGTGATCGACCTGGCAACCATACGCCCGCTGGATTGGTTTACCATTTTAGAAAGCGTAAAAAAAACAAACAGGCTTGTGATTGTTGAAGAACAGTGGCCTTTTGCATCTGTATCTTCCGAAATAACCTATCGTATACAAAAAGAAGGATTTGATTATTTAGATGCACCGATCCGCAGGATAACCTCTGCTGATGCGCCCATGCACTATGCACCAAATCTTGTTGCCGCTTATTTACCGGATGTACCCAGAACGGTTAAGTTGGTAAAAGAAGTGATGTATCTGAAGAAATAACACTGGATAATGGATTCTTGATACTGGCAGAGCTTGCACACTTAAAAATTCTTTAAATGATCACGCTGTTATCCAGCAACCAGTATCCAGTATCAGTTCATTGTGCTTTACCTTTGCGTTGAAATAACTACGCATGGCTTATAAATCCCTCGAAGAATGTTTACTGGATCTTGAAAAAAACGGCCAACTGATCCGGATTAAAGAAGAAGTTGACCCTTACCTGGAAATGGCGGCCATTCATTTGCGTGTGCATGAAGCAGGCGGGCCTGCCTTGCTTTTTGAAAAAGTGAAAGGCAGTAAATTCAGGGCAGCATCCAATATTTTCGGAACATTGGACAGAAGTGAGTTCATCTTTCGCAATACTTTAAAAACTGTTCAGCAATTAATCGAGTTAAAAGAAGATCCGGTTAAAGCCATTAAAAGTCCCATTAAAAATTTTAGTGCAGGGTTGGCTGCATTAAAAGCCTTGCCAAATAAGAACCCCATGCAACAACCGGTTCTATTCGAAGAGATAAAAATTTCTGATATCCCTCAAATACAGCACTGGCCCATGGATGGAGGTGCTTTTGTAACCTTGCCGCAGGTGTATACCGAAGATATTGATAGACCCGGTATCATGAATGCGAACCTTGGCATGTACCGTATCCAGCTAACAGGCAACGAATATGAACTGAATAAAGAAGTTGGATTGCATTACCAGTTGCATCGTGGCATTGGTGTTCATCAAAACAAAGCAAACAAAAAAGGCTTACCGCTAAAAGTAAGTGTATTTGTTGGCGGACCACCATCGCATAGCGTGGCTGCAGTAATGCCTTTGCCTGAAGGTATTAGTGAAATGACTTTTGCTGGTGTTTTGGGAGGAAGAAGATTCGGTTATATGTATAAAGATGGTTTTTGCATAAGCACCGATGCAGATTTTGTAATTACCGGTGAAGTGTATCCAAACGATAATAAACCCGAAGGGCCCTTTGGTGATCATTTAGGTTATTACAGCCTAACCCACGATTTTCCGGTGATGAAAGTGCGTAAAGTGTATGCCCGTAAAAATGCCATCTGGCCATTTACGGTTGTGGGCCGGCCTCCGCAGGAGGACACCAGTTTTGGGCAACTCATTCATAAAATGACGGGCAAAGCCATTCAACAAGAAATTCCGGGATTAAAAGAAGTGCACGCAGTTGATGCTGCCGGTGTTCATCCTTTATTACTTGCCATTGGCAGCGAAAGATATACACCTTATTCACCAACCAAACAACCTGCTGAAATTTTAACCATTGCCAATCATGTTCTGGGCACCGGGCAATTGAGTTTGGCTAAATTTTTATTTATTACAGCAGATGACAGCCCACAGGGTTCTGCGAACAACACTATAAGCACAAATAATATTGAGGCTTACTTTAGTTATGTTTTGCAGCGCATCAATTTAAAAAGGGATATTCATTTTTATACCAACACTACCATTGATACCCTTGACTATTCAGGCGAAGGGCTCAACAGCGGCAGTAAAGTTGTGCTGGCTGCTTATGGAGAACCGGTAAGGGAGTTGGGAACAAACATCCCATCAGCATTAAATAACCTGCAAGGGTTTAAAAATCCTCAATTGGTTCTGCCTGGCATAATTGTAATGCAGGGCAGCGCTTTTGATAGTTATGAAACTGCTGGCAACGAAATGGAAATGTTCATTAATCAATGCGCAATGATCAATGATCAACTGCAGCAGTTCCCGTTCATCATCATTTGCGATAATCAAGATTTTGTAAGTGAAACACTTAATAATTTTTTATGGGTGACATTTACACGTTGCAACCCATCGCACGATATGTATGGTATTGACAGCTTTATAAAAAATAAACACTGGGGCTGCAATGGGCCGCTGATATTTGATGCCCGTACAAAACCACATCATGCTCCACCTGTAGAAAAAGATGCAAGCGTTGAAAAAAATATCGACCGCTTTTTTGAGAAGGGTGCCAGTTTATTCAATTTTTTAAAAAGGTAATCTTTACGGCGTTGCCTTTTTCTTTATTACCACCTGCTCATTCAGTTTATCAAAAAGTTTTTTGTGAAATTCTTTAAACTCGTGATAGGTGTCGGCTGTGTAAAATGTTTTTTTGTATTCAAGTGTCATTCTTACGTTCAGTAAATTCGATTCAACTTGTAACGTGCGGTGGAATATAATACCCTTGTCTGAAGTTGCCATGGCAATATTTTCTGGCAAACCGTCGAAGACAAACCCAGGCGGTATGGTATAGTTTCCAAAAACGGTATAATCTTGGTGCACACCAAAATCAATGTCAGATATCCTGGTATCTGCAATAAATGGATTTTTTTCAAGGTCCGAAAAAAGGTTGATGTTGAAATACCTGTATTCGCCCGAGCTATTTAACTCAGCGCTGAATTTCACTTTCTGTTCAAGTGGTAACGAATCTGCATCCACATTGTTTAATGCGATCTCTTCAATTTTTAAACCAGGATACGATTGTATAAAATGATCGTTCTTAAACTTTTGGCTATTATCTGTCCATTCTTTAACTCTTTGTACACGGGCATAATCATAACAATTAACCAACCCGCTGCCTTTCATATTTCCTGCTTCATCTATCTCTCCCTGAACGGCTGCCATCACCTTATACTTGCTTTTTCCTGAAAGGATATCTTTCCATCTCCCGTTTGGCCCTTCGAACATAAAACCATTTGCATTCACCACTTTTTCAGGGGTTAATGCCGGATTAATAATTTTATCAGTAGCATCCAGCACAAAGGCCTTGTTGTTTATTAAGACATAAGCCATAACTGTATTAAACTGGTTTATGAATGGATATTGTGGCGTAACCAACCCATGATCTCTCGTACTGAAAAATATCGGGGTGGCTTTGATGTTCGCCTTATTCAGCAGGTTAATGAGCAGCAGATTTATATCCGCCACATTACCTGTTCTAGTTTCCCAGGTTTTCACAATTCCGTTATCTGTATAAACATAATCCTCGTCTTCATTCCAGTTCACGGATCGTCGGAGGCTATTGTATATAAATTTCATTCTTGTTTCAACATCAGTTATGCGTTGAGCTTCCTCTATTAAGGATCTTGCGGCTGTAACATTTTTTTCAAGCTGTAGGCCAAAATCTTCATGAGTATTTAGATTCTTAATTACATCGTCCCACCTTAAAGTAAGGTCTACAACCCGACTCTCGCTGTAATAGATCTGCGTCATTTGAAACTCAAGCCGCTGCATATAATCTTTAGGTGATCCCATAAAAGGTTCATCTTTTATACCCCGTAGGTTACGCATGATGTAGTTACTTTTTAGAGATTTTGTATCCATAAATCCTTCATCCATCGATATGGATTCATCAATAACCTCTTGCTTATCTTCAATAGGGTCAACTATTGAAGGCTGCACTGAGAAACGGAATATTTGCGGCACCTTCAGTTGATATTCGCTGTAACGAACGGGTATACGGCTCTGGAAATACCAAGTTCGCAGGTTGTATGTTTCTCTCTCAAGCGTGTATGAGTATTCAATGATGCTACCTACCTTAACTTCGGGAAATGTGAAGATCATTTTTGAATAATTACCATCTATTTTTTTTGTGTAGATGGCACTCTTTTTAACTTCGGAGGTAATCATTTTACCGGTTGCATCCAGGTTATAAGTATTGGCATTTATTTTAAATATTTTTTCTTCATTATTGTGCGTATAAAGGCTGATCTGAACGTCAGCCTGGGAAATCCCTTTTTCTTTTAAGATCTTAATGCGGGTGCGGCGTTCAAACACCGTTTTAAATGTTGAAAAACCAACCGTACCCCTGTCGTAATAAATACTCCCATAGTCAATCAGCACCATCGCATCGGCACCTTTGTCAAATTCGCAATCTTTCATTTCAAGATCTGCTTTATCTACCTTGCCAAAGCCAGGCTGGCCTTTTTGAGCCGAGGCCTCTAAAGTAAATACCAATAAAACAAACAGGCAATAACAGAATGTTTTCATGTGTAATATTTATTAGGCTAATGTAACCAATTTTAATTTATGGCAGGTGAATGATAACCGCTTGCAGATTGTGGTTTACTATTTACAGGCAAGTTTTACCGGGTATTTAATTTTACTGTTTCTTTTTTATAACTACCTGTTCATTTAAAGTAGAAAACAGATTTTTGTAGAAGTGCCTGAAATCTTCGTAAGTTTCAACAGGATAAAAAGAGTTCTTAAATTCTACTGACATGCGTACGCTGAGCTGGTTTTCATTCGTAGTCATTACCCTGTTGAAAACAATGCTTTTGTCCGGCATTGTCAACGAGATATTTTCAGGTATTGCATCAATGGCATATCCTTCCGGGATGGTGAAACTTCCTACGATTGTATAATCCTGCAGGTATCCAAATTCAATATCAGAAATGCGTTGCTGGGCAATGAACGGATTTTTTTCAATACCTGAAAAGATTTTTACAGGAAAATAGGTGTATTCCCCGGAACGGTTCAACGCAGCATTAAACTTAACCTTTTGTTCCAGGGGAAGCGATTCGTCATTGATATTATTCACTGCTATGCTGTCCAGGTTCACAGACATATCAGGGATGGAGAAAAATTTCGTTTTGAATTCTTCTTTGTTCTTTGTCCACGAAGAACCACGGTCTCTTTTGGCATAACCCGAACAGTTTACAGTGGCTTCTCCGATCATCTTTCCATCTGCACTTATCGATGCCTGTACAGCAGTAAATACTTTATACTTCACTTTACTTTCCAACACTTCCAGCCATTTTCCTCCTGTGCCCTGTAATAGGAAACCATTGGAATTAACCACCTGTTCCGGTATAAGCGTACAGGATGATAATTTATCCGAAGCATCCAGAATCCAGTATTTATCATCAACAGCTACATAGGCCATTACCGTATTAAACTGGTTAACGTCGGGATAAGTAGTATTCACAAGGCCATGATCCCTGGTACTGAAAAGAATGGGAGTGGTTTTTACACCAACTTTTATCAGGAGGTTCAATAAAAGCAGGTTGATATCGGCAGTGCTGCCTGTTTTTTTATTATAAGCCTCTTCAATTCCATCATATGAAAAGATGCCATCGTCTTCATTACTCGTCATCGTTTCCTGCACATGTTTGAATACGGTTCTGATCCTTGTCTTCATATCCGGTATGGCTTTCCATTCTTCTACCAGCCTTAGGGTTTTCGGCATGAATTCTTCCAGTTGCAAACCGAAATACTTATACTTGTTCAGGCCCTCCACCATCAGGCTCCATGTTGTACTCATATCTATTACATAACCATATCTATCTACAGAGGTGAGTAAGAACTCTACCCGCTGGCGGTAATCACTGACCGATCCCATAAAAGGCTCCTCTTTTATGCTGGTGATGTTTTGCATGATATAGGATTTTTTCAGGGTGGGCTCATTCTTGCCATAACCTGCCGGGTCTGTACCTTTTTCATTTTTCATTTTTACTTCACTGACGGCTGGTTTAACCGGAGCATACATTTTCGCTTTAAATTGAAGATATGAAGGCATCTCTACCTCGTATTCACTATATCTTACCGGAATGTCATCCTGGAAATACCAGTCATTCATTGATGATGAGAACATACGTTCCATTTTATACCTATACTCAATCACACTGCCTACCTTAACTTCCGGGAACGCAATGATCATTTCAGTGATCCCTGCATTGATTTTCTTTTTATATATAGAAGCTTTATCAACTTTTGTTGTCTTGATATTTCCGCTTTCATCAATATTATAAGTATAAGCCTCCAATTTGATTATTTTTTCGTAATCATCATACGATATATACGGTATAACAACATTCCCCTTCCGTAGTCCTTTTTCTTTTAAGATCTTTATTCTTATCCTTCGCTCATACACTGTACCAAATATCGCAGGGTGAAACGTTGTGCCATTAAAATATATACTTGCCCAATCAATTAATTTTACCGCTTCAGCTCCTTTATCAAATTCACACTCTGTCATTTGCAAGTCAGCTTTGTCAATCTCGCCGGTTTCGGGCAGGCCTTTCTGTGCTGATGACTGCACTCCAGTTGCTAACAGAAAAAACAAAAAGATACAAATTGTCTTCATATTAAGATATTAAGCTAATATAATTAATTACAGTTTGGAATCACCGTTATCAACTATTTTTATTGCAAAATATAGTTTAATGAAACTCGTTTATTTTTTTAGTTTGATGTTTAGCCTGGTTAGTGTAAAAGCTCAAACTAACAACAATGCATTAAAGACAAATGCAAACGGAAATACACTGCTGTGGGAGATCACTGGAAACGGCCTTACTACCCCAAGTTATTTGTTTGGAACTTTTCACCTGCTTTGTAAGGATGATATCAATTTCAGTAGTTCATTAAAGCAGGCTATCAACAACAGTCATGAAATTTACCTGGAGCTTGACCTGGATGACCCTGCAACAATAATGGGCGCATTCATGCTGATGAACATGAAAGATGGAAAGAAACTCCTTTCCGAAATTGCCGAACTCAGCCCCGTGCCGGTGTATGTGCGAGCCCATAATTTATTGACCACGGGCGATGGAACGCCAGCGTTGAAGTGGGGCTCCACGAATGCTTACACCGAGGACGCAAACGGAAAGCCCATTTACAATTGGGCCCTTGCCGACAGCATTTTTGACACGTACATCAA
>JANOUJ010000487.1:0-12675 GCA_031416815.1 Chitinophagaceae bacterium | reverse complement strand
ACGTACATATTGTAAAATACCAGAGTTATCATTATTAACGGCGGTGGGTACGGTTGCATCACCAGAGCCTGCCAGGCCATCTCCGTTAGCATTATCAATACCACCTTCTACCTGGTATAAGCCGGCTGTACCATTGTAACTTAAATTATAACCTGCTTTACCGCAAAGTACGATTCCTCCCCAGTCGCCTGATTGTGGATTAGGAGAAAGTGATGTGAAAATAATTGGATCGGTTGCTGTACCTGGCGCAATAATTTTTGAACCACGGGTAATTACCAACGCTGCTACATCAGAGCCGCTGAAAGATCCTTTAATAACAGTTCCGGCTTCAATGGTTAAGGTATGATTACCTACTATGTACACAATGCCTTTCAGGATATAAGCATTTGCTTTGCGCAAAACGGTATCGGCATTAATACGCCCCTGCAGGGTAATGGTTTGAGCCGTAGGGGTACCGCCACCACCACCGCCATTCACAACAACAACCTGTATTTCACCGTCTGTTTCAATTTTTCTACAGCCGGATACTGTTATAGCCATAATGGCTGCTGCGTATAAAATGTACTTTTTCATTTCTGTATTTTTAGTTTTAAATTTTATAATGCGTAATTAAATGTTAAGCTGTACGTGGTTCCATATTTCCTGGTAAAGCGATACGCATCTTCGTTTTTTTGAAAACTTGTTTTACCTCCTCCGTTCTGATAAAAATATTGGGTTTGATTAAGCAGGTCAGAAATATTCAACCTCAGTTCTGCTTTTCTCTTCAGTAATTTTTTTGCTAATTGCAGATCGAATAAAGGACGGGGTGCTTCATAAATATCCGGTGCGCCACCAACAATATCGCCAACCAAATAAATTCTTTCGCCGATCTGGTTATACAAAAGCGTTGCATTGATGCCATATTTTTCCAGGTCGTACAGCAATCCTAAATTCAGAATATAGGGCGACTGGCCTTGTAAAGACCTGTCTACCTGCAATGCCCGATCTTTTACACGGCTGTAGATGTAAGCAGCATTTGCCTGGAAAGTGAAATTCTTTAAACCTTTAACGAAGTCAAGTTTTTTACGCATCTCAACTTCTACTCCGTATGAGTATGCTTTTTTTGCATTGGCATAATTTAATGTGCTGGCACCACCGCCCAGGCCATTAAATATCTGCTCTATCGGATTGGTAAAATGTTTGTAAAAAACGCCTGCATTGATCACTTCGCCTGCTCTTGGATATATTTCGTAACGGGCATCAAAATTGGCGATTTTTGTTCTCTTTAAAAGCGGATTTCCCTGAACAGAAGCATTCAATTCAAAATCGTAGAGGTTTAGTGCAGACAGTTCCCGAAGCTCAGGACGGATAACCGTTTGAGAGCCTGATAACCTGATATTGGCTTTAGTATTCAGTTTATAAGTTGCATTTACGCCCGGTAAAAAATCTGTTACTTTAGAATAGGTATGGCGTGGATCCCATTTTTTTACGCTGCCAATCAACTGATCATAATTTTCAACCCTTACACCCCAAACCACTCTTAACTTATCGGTAAACTGGTTATCTAACTGCAGGAAACCTGCATTGAGTATGGTGTTGGCCATGTAACGGAAAGTATTTCCTTTAATGGCATCAAAGGCAAATTTGTTATCAGTGCCTGTACCAAAATTTTCAGGGGCAAAAACTTTATCGGCTGTCAACAATCTTAATGATGGATTATCAAGCGGCAGGTAATTTGCAAAAAGCTGTGCATCATACAGGCGATCTTTTAACTGTAACATGTAGCCGCCTTTTATGTTTTGCGTAAGGTTAAGCCATTTAAAATTATAAGTTAGGTCGCCACCTGCTGTATAAATATAATCGCTGAGGGTTTGATAAATACGGCTGCCACTTTGCTGAGACAGTGAGTTGGAAATAAGCAAAGTGTAAGATTCCTGTGTATTGCTTGCTTTGCTGTATAAAATACGGCGCTGATCAGGTGTGTAGCCATCCAGGATATTAAATGCACCATACCATTTAAATTTAAGCTGCTTGCTCAGCCTATGGTCACCAGAAGTTTGTACAGTAAAAAAAGTATTTTGTTTAAAAGTGAACTGGCTTCCTTTCAGTTGCTCTGCTCTTGAATAATCTTCGCCATTACGCTGCGTAACCGAGCTGGGAGAGTTTATATTTAAAACTGCTTTTACTGCAACCTTGTGCCGTGGGTTTAATTGCAGGCTCAGGCTGCCTAAAGCACCTACAGCAACATCCTGCTGATATTTATCATCATTATATTCTGAAATTACACTTACTACATTGGTAAGATTATCTATTGCATTCGACCTGTTTAAAAGTTTCAGGTACTTATTGCTTTTGTTATAATTGATCGCAAATATGCCACCAATGCTTTTCCCGAATATTTTGCCGGCAAACCCACCATTTGCCTGGAACGAAACATTAAGCGGCGCTGACCTTTCCTGGGGGCTCCATGCATTACGCATTTGTTTTCCAATAGCTGTTTTTCCGGCTGGTGAGGTAGAATCGAATGCAGCTTTCCTGGTATAATCGGCCGGAAGATCCCTGGAGCCATCATCAAGACCTAACCAATCTGTTTTTCCGCCCTGGTCTTTAAAGAATTTTTTACCTATGGTTTGAGAATTGAATCCTGAACCAAGCTGAATGGAGAAAAAATTCTTTGTAGGAATATCTTTTGTATTAACCTGTATAAGTCCGCCTGCCCACTCCCCGGGAAACTCTGGTACAAATGCTTTGTTGATGATTATATTGTCAATCATCGAGGCAGGAATCAAATCGAAAGAAAAAGTTTTACGATCAGGTTCGGTGCTGGTTAGTAACACCCCATTTAGCATAGCCTGGTTGTAACGATCTGCCAATCCTCTTATCACAATAAATTTACCTTCCTGTATACTGGCGCCGGGTGTACGTTTCAATACTTCACCGGTATTTTTATCGGGGCTTCTTCTTATAGTTTCTGCGGAAATAACGGAAGCAACTGTGTTGGTTGTTCTCTGAAAACTGATAAGAGCATTCACACTTTCTTTTTTGGCAGACGTGGCACGTACCACCACTTCATCACCGGTTTTTGATTTTACATCAAGGGCCACGTCAACATAGGCTATGCCATCGTTGCCGGTTTCTATTTCATTTACTTCTTTACTTTGGTAGTTTGTAGAACTGATAACCAGTGTATATTTTTTACCGGGCTCTACATTCAGTACAAAACGTCCGTCTAAGTTGGTGGCAATACCTTTTTCGCTTTCTTTAACCAACACAGTAACACCTGCAACAGGTGCGCCTGTTTTTGAATCTGTGATCTTTCCTTCAATTCTTCCTTTTTGAGCAAATGACGCAGATATAGTGAGCAGGAACGCAGCAATTAGTAATAGGGATTTCATGCAGTAATTATTTACTGCAAAAAGACGACTACCGTATTATGCCAACATGAATGAAAGGTTAGGGAATTGTTACACTAATGTTACGGCAATGTTACGGGTGTATTATAATTATAACTGCGTTAAAAATTATGAACTAGGTAAAAGAAAACAGGTTAATGCCAAGGGGTCAATAATGATTAAGAATTGATAACATTTAGTTTACTTTAAGATAACATTGCCATTAAACCTTTGTAGTAAAGTAAATAGGCCTGCATAAGGAATGTTTATCTTTTAATTGCAAGCCCCATTAATTCTTTAATGGGGCTATATTTCAATCCTTAACAATTTGGTAATATTAAATACTGATTTGTTTAAAGTTTGAAGTACAATTTTGCATTGCAATTAAAAGATAAGAAATGAAACTATGGGCAATAGTTGCATTCGTATTCGTGCACTCAACTGTTTTGGCACAAAATACTGATGAAGGCAATAAAACTGAACCTTCAAAAAAAGAAGTACAACACTGGTATGAGTCTTTTTCTATAAGGGGATATATGCAGGTACGCTATAACCGTTTATTGGAGACTAATGAAAAATTGAAGTGTGAACAGTGTGATCGCTCAATAGGTGATGGAGGTGGGTTTATCATACGAAGAGGCCGCATTATATTAAGCGGCCAAATTACCAAAAATGTATATTTCTATATCCAGCCCGATTTTGGAAGTTCAACGGGAACCACACAAAATATATTTCAGTTAAGGGATGCCTATTTTGATATCAGCTTTGACAAAATGAATGAATATAGGTTGCGTATAGGACAAAGCAAAGTGCCATTTGGTTTTGAAAACATGCAGAGCAGTCAAAACCGATTGCCATTAGACAGAAACGATGGTTTAAACAGTGCTTTATCAAACGAGCGGGATTTAGGCGCTTTTTTTTACTGGGCTCCCAAAGCCAAAAGAGAATTGTTTGCAGCTTTTGTAAAAGATAATTTAAAAGGATCGGGCGATTATGGTGTGTTTGCATTTGGACTGTACAACGGACAAACTGCAAATCGGGCAGAACAAAACAAAAGCCTGCATGCCGTTGTAAGATTAAGTTATCCTTTTGCTGTTGGTAAGCAAATAATAGAACCCGGAATTCAGGCCTATTCAGGTAAATATGTTTTACCGGCCGATTTAAGAACCCCGGGTGTTAAAGCGGCCAATAACTTTGAATTTGATGATAAAAGATTAGCAACATCTCTTATTTTGTATCCTAGGCCAATCGGAATTCAGTTTGAATATAACTGGGGCAAAGGGCCTCAATATAATCCGGCAAAGGATTCTATTGAAACAAGAAATTTAAAAGGAGGTTACATTACTCTGACGTATAAGAAAGCATTAAAAAACGGTATGGTATTTTTTCCTTTTACAAGGCTTCAAAAATATGAAGGTGGGAAAAAGCACGAATTGGATGCCAGGAGTTATCATGTAAAAGAAATTGAAGCAGGTATTGAATGGCAGATAAATAAATATTTTGAATTTACAACTTCCTATGTACTTTCCGAAAGAAGGTTTGAAGATTCGAAGGCAAGAAATAATTTGCAAAAGGGGAATTTTTTAAGGCTGCAGGCTCAATTGAATTTCTAATATTAAATAAATGTTATCATTAGGTAAAAATCATGGCAACAAAAAACACATTATACATTTGTAAAAAATAAATTATGGCAGGTATCAATTCAATTTTAAAGATCTTTTTACCCAAAGACAGGGTATTTTTTCAACTATTTGAAAGTGTGGTTGATGTTTTGGTAAAAATGGGAGAAAAACTTAAAGAAGTGGTAAATGAACCAGATTTTGATGGCAGGGCAAAGTTGATAAAAGAACTGGAGGATATGGAACATGAGAACGACGATTTTACCCACCAGATATTTACTGAGCTTGGCAAAAATTTTATTACTCCTTTCGACAGGGAAGATATTCACTACCTGGCTTCTGCATTGGATGATATTGCCGATTATATTTATGCATCTGCAAAAAAAATAAATTTCTACAGGGTAAACCCCAATGATACCGGTATTCATAAAATGGCGGATATCATTGCGCAGGGTTGTGTTGCCGTACACAATGCAGTAACAGAACTGCGCAATATGAAAGACATGCGGCGCATTACGGATGCATTGGTTGCCATAAACAGTATCGAAAACCAGGGAGATGATATTTTTGATATGAGTATTGAAAAACTTTTTGCTGAAGAAAACGATGCCAAAGAGGTAATTAAAAAAAGGGAGATATACCAGGTAATGGAAATTGTAACCGATAAATGTGAAGATGCAGCCAATGTGATAGAAAGTATAATTGTGAAGTATGCTTAAAATAATTAGCTAATTAGCCAATGTGCTAATATGCTAATGTTTAGCCCAGGTTCTCTGCATTTTTAAGAATCAGCACATTAGTACATCAGCACATCAGCACATTGTAAAAAATATGACTTTAGTAATAGTAATTATCGTACTGGCTTTAATATTCGACTACATCAACGGTTTTCATGATGCAGCAAATTCAATTGCTACGGTGGTTTCCACCAAAGTACTTACTCCTTTCCAGGCGGTGGTATGGGCAGCATTCTTTAATTGTGTTGCTTATTTTATTTTTAAAGATCATGCGGTTGCAGATACCATCAGTAAAACGGTTGCCAAAGAATTTATTACACTACCGGTTATTTTATCGGGCCTGATAGCTGCTATTTTCTGGAATTTATTAACCTGGTGGTATGGCATTCCATCTTCTTCATCTCATACGCTGATAGGGGGCTTTGCCGGCGCTGCCATTGCGCATGCAATATCTGTAAAAGGTATTGGCATTAGCTGGGGAAAGATTGTAGAATCGGACATCATCATTAAAACTGTCATTTTTATTTTTCTTGCACCGCTCATAGGGATGGCTATTTCAATTTTTATCACCGTAGTAACTGTAATGCGAAACATTTGGTTGCGCCTTGGTATCATTGCATTAATTACAATCTTTACTGTTTTTTTATTCGACTATTTTGAAAGCAGTAAGATGGACGAAAACCTGCAGAAGTTTTTAAAAATTGATAAATATAAAAAAGAGGCAAATGAAACACTGGCGAAAAAGCAATTGAGTCCTAATGACACAACATATGCAAAAGCCTACAATACCGCAAAGGGAAAGCTGGATAAAGCAATGCCGAATTACAATAAACTAGCTCCGCTTGTGGATGATTTTGACAAACTTGGCGCCAAAAATATTGCAAGGCTGGCAACAGACAGCGGCTGGCTGAAAGATATTGAATCCAGCAGGCTGAAAGATGATGTTAGAAATGCAAACGACTACCTGGTGCTGGAAGCTAAAGCCGCCAGCGACAAAACCGCCAGTGCAGCTTATAAGATTGCAAAAGAACAAACTGAAAAATATAAAGACCCTCTACAAAAGTTTTTGGCAAAAGAGATATCTGCCGATAGCACGTTGTTAGCAATGAATGCTATTTACCCGATCAGCTATGCAAATACTGAAAAGGTAAAAAACAAAATGGAATCATTCAGTATTGAAAAAGCTTTGGCAAAAGATATAGATAAGGCTGATAACAGTATGATCATTTGGGGAATCATCTGCACTTCAATTTTGTTTAGCCTGGTTTATTTATATGTTGAAAAAATAAGAACACCTACGGCATTTAAGGTTGCCAATATGTTTAAAAAACTGCAATTGCTAAGCTCTGCGGCATTTAGTGTGGGCCATGGTGGAAATGATGCACAAAAAGTTATGGGTATCATTGGAGCGGCTTTAATTGCGAACGGAAGCATTCAGAATTTTTCTGAACTCCCGGGTTGGGTACCCATTGCCTGCTATGTTGCCATAGGTGTAGGTACTATGAGTGGCGGCTGGAAGATCATTAAAACCATGGGTACAAAGATTACGAAAGTTACACCGCTGGAAGGTGTTGCTGCAGAAACATCGGGTGCATTCACCCTGTTTTTTACGGGTCAGATGGGTATACCCGTATCTACCACCCATACCATTACCGGTAGCATCATCGGTGCAGGTGCCACCAAACGCTTGTCGGCCGTTCGCTGGGGTGTAACAGTAAATTTATTATGGGCCTGGATCTTAACGATTCCTGTAAGTGGATTATTGGCAGCCGTAACTTATTATATCGTTCGCCTGTTTTTATAAAATTCACACTTAACTACCTCATTTTTTAATCACTCACCACCATGAGTGATTTTTTTGTTTTCTTTGCATATGAACAAAATACTGGTTACAGGCGGTTGCGGTTATATTGGAGCACATACAATTGTTGACCTGATCGAAAACGGATTTGAAGTTATCTCTGCAGACAATAATTCCCGTAGTAATGAGAATGTGCTTGATGCGGTTGAAAAGATCACCGGAAAAATTGTAAAAAACTATAAGGTTGATCTTTGTATTTATGATGATACCGTTGCCATCTTCCAGGAAAATCCGGATATAAATGGCATTATTCATTTTGCTGCATATAAATCGGTTGGCGAATCGGTGGAAAAGCCGCTTTTGTATTTTGAAAATAACCTGAACTCACTCATCAATATTTTAAAGTGTGCCGATGAGTTCGCTGTTCCGAACTTTGTTTTTTCATCTTCCTGTACTGTTTACGGCAACCCGGATAAAATACCTGTAACGGAAGAAACGCCAATGAAGGCTGCTGAGTCGGCATATGGTGCCACCAAGCAAATGGGAGAGCAGATCGTTGGGGACAGTGTAAATTCAAATAATAACAACGCCATTTTACTCAGGTATTTTAATCCGGTAGGTGCACATCCATCCGCATTAATGGGCGAACTGCCATTGGGCAAGCCGCAAAACCTGGTGCCAGCCATTACACAAACAGCCATTGGTAAATTATCCCTGATGAAGGTTTGGGGCAATGATTACGATACCAGGGATGGCAGTTGTGTACGGGACTACATACATGTTTGCGATATAGCGCATGCACATACACTGGCGCTCAATTATTTGTTGCAACAAAAAAATCAAACCAACTGCGATATTTTTAACCTGGGCACAGGCGATGGGCTTACTGTACTGGAAATTATTAACGAGTTTGAAAAAATAAGCGGCGTAAAACTAAATTATGAGATCGGTGCCCGCCGATCCGGTGATGTGGTGGCTATCTATGCAAATAATGATAAAGCTAAAAATCTGCTGGGCTGGAATCTTAAATATACATTGCAGGATATGATGGCTACTGCCTGGAAATGGGAACTGAAACTGAAAGAAGATGAAAAGCTTTTTAATTCATCAATGCTGAATTGAATTAAAGATGGCAATCGTATCATTTGAGAAAGGTTTCTGAATACTCCCAAAAACTTTTTTTGCAACTTTTTTATTCTCATTTGCCGCCATGCAAATCTTTCGTTTACTTTGCGCCAATTGTTCGCAGAATTCTGTCCACAGGATCCTGCGGATAAAAAGATAGCAGTTTAAACTCTTTTATTGTATGCTCAACGAAATTCAGGTTTCAGGTAACAAAGACACCCGCAGTGGTTTTGGAGATGGGATCTTAGAAGCCGCCCGTAAAAATCCCAATATTGTTGCCCTTACAGCCGACCTGGCAGGTTCTTTAAAATTAAACGGATTCATCAAAGAATTTCCGGAAAGATTTATCCAGTGCGGAATTGCCGAAGCCAATATGATGGGCATTGCTGCCGGATTAACCATTGGAGGAAAAATTCCTTACACAACTACTTTTGCCAATTTCTCCACAGGAAGGGTTTACGACCAGATTCGCCAAAGCATTGCATACAGCGGCAAGAACGTAAAAATATGTGCTTCACATGCCGGACTTACTTTGGGCGAAGATGGTGCTACCCACCAGATATTAGAAGATATTGGCTTGATGAAAATGTTACCAGGTATGACCGTGATCGTTCCCGCCGACTACAATCAGACCAAAGCAGCCACCATGGCTATAGCCGATTACGAAGGTCCGGTTTACCTGCGCTTTGGCCGCCCGGTATGGCCCATATTTACAAACGAAGCCGATTTTGTAATTGGCAAGGCCCAGCAGTTTTCGCAGGGAACAGATATATCTATTTTTGCCTGCGGCCACATGGTATGGAAAGCCATTGAAGCCGGAAGAGTGTTGGAAGAAAAGGGGATTAGTGTAGAAGTGATCAATATACACACCATCAAGCCGCTTGATGTAGAAGCAATCGTTGCTTCTATCAAAAAAACAAAATGCGCCGTAACTGCCGAAGAGCATAATATTATTGGCGGGCTTGGCGATGCAATTGCCCAAACCGCAGCAAAACATTTTCCTGTTCCCATTGAATATATTGGTACCAACGATACTTTTGGCGAAAGTGGAAAACCGTTGGAGCTATTAAAAAAATATGGTCTGGAAACCGAAAATATCGTGGCTGCCGCCGAAAAAGTCATCGCCAGAAAATAATTACATTAAACCTTTATACAAAAAGCCAATCTTATGATTGGTTTTTTTATTTTTATGCCCAACACGATGACTGAACCACTATGACTGAACATTTAGACGATAAAGAACTACTGATGCAGTTCAGGGAGGCTGCTACCAAAGAACGCAGTTTTACCCTTATTCTAAAAAAATACCAGGAAAAGCTTTATTGGCATATCCGACGGATGGTGGTATCGCATGAAGATGCGAACGATGTATTGCAGAATATGTTTATTAAGGTTTGGAAAGCACTAGACAATTTCAGGGAAGACAGTCAGTTATATACCTGGCTTTACCGCATCGCAACCAATGAATGCCTTACTTTTCTGGAGAAAGAGAAAAAAAGATCGTCGGTGTCATTAAGCGATGTAGAAAGCGGCCTTAGCAATAAACTACAAGCCGATAAACATTTTGATGCCAACAAACTGGAATGGAAACTCCAGGTTGCGATACAGAAATTGCCTGAAAAACAACGTGTCGTGTTTAATCTGCGGTATTACGATGAGATGCCATACGAAAAAATGAGCAAGGTGCTGGAAACCAGTGAGGGAGCTTTAAAGGCAAGCTATCATCACGCAGTAAAAAAAATAGAAGATTTTATCCTGAATAGTTAAACTTTTTACCGGATAAACAGTCTGATTTACGTAGATGGAAAATAGAATTGACATATTGAACGAATTGAAGGAGCTGAGCGCTACCATTGCCGCAATCGAAAAGGTAAATGTTTTTGCTGTTCCGCAGGGATATTTTGATCACCTGGAAGCTGATATTTTGATGGGGATAGAAATTGAAAAAGGATCAGCTAATACGGTCTCTGCAGTGGATGAAGTACCAAGCGGCTATTTTGACAGCCTTGCCGGTTCAATTCTTAATAAAATAAAAATACTCGAAGCCGAAGATGCGGCTACGGAAATACGGGCTTTATCGCCCATGTTGTACAGCATTCAAAACGAAAATGTGTTTGAAGTGCCCCAAGGTTATTTTGAAGGGTTGAGCAATATCGTTTTGAATTCGGTAAATCCGCAGGCAAAAGTGGTTACTATGAAAAACCGTACGGCTACTTTCTTTAAATATGCTGTGGCAGCAGCTTTTACGGGGGTAATGGCATTGGGTGTTTTTAAATTTACGGGCAACTCAAGTGAAAAAATTGAATTACCTGAGTATGTTACTGCCGGTTTGCAGGTGCAGGATGTTGACCAGGAACTTGCAAAGATATCGGATGCCGACATTGTGAAATTTTTAGAAGCAAATGGTACCGATGTAAAAACAGCCATAGTTGCAGGCAGTACAGATGAAAATGAATTGCCTTCGCAGGAAGATTACCTGCTGGATGAAAAGGCTTTGGATAAATACCTGAACAGTATTAATATAGATGAATTAAAAAACTAAATAAACATCATGAAAAAATATTTACTCATATTTACTATTTTGATCGGGAGCGTTTCGGGGGCTTTGGCCCAGGAAGGCGAAGATTTAAATAAGCAGGAGAAAATACAGGCATTGTATGTAGCCTACGTAACACAGCAATTGCAGCTTACACCTGACGAGGCCCAAAAATTTTGGCCCTTGCATACACAATTTTCCAATGAGTTAAAGGCAGTTAATAAGGATATGCCTGAACTTACTAAAGAACAGGCCCGTTTGGACATTAAAAAGAAGTACCAGGATAATTTCGTAAAAGTACTAGGCTCCAACAGGTGCGAAAGGTTTTTCAGGATGAATGATGAGTTTAAGCGGAAACTGAGAGAGCGGCTGCAACATCAACGAAACAATCAGCAAAGGCCGAGGCCAAATGTTAGGCGTGGTCAATAAAAAAGGTTCGCTAAAAGTAAGAACTCCTTTTTAGGGTAAAACCTGAAAGGGAGTTTTTCATTGTACTGTGTTTCCATGCCTCTGTCCAAACCAATTTTTTTTCAATTTGATTCCTGAATTTTTGCCATTCCGCCCCTGTTCCCCTACCTTTGCAGCCTGAAAAAAAGGCCTTTAAATAAATAATATCAAACAACAATTATGGTAGAAATTAAACCAGATGAGATCTCCGCAATTCTTCGCCAGCAATTAAGCAATTTTAATGCAGGTGCCAGTTTGGAAGAAGTAGGAACAGTTTTACAGGTGGGTGATGGTATTGCCCGGGTTTACGGACTGAACAACGTTCGTTCGGGTGAACTGGTAGAATTTGACAACGCCGTAAGAGCAATTGCTCTTAACCTCGAGGAAGATAATGTGGGTGTGGTATTGATGGGTGACAGTGCTGAAATTAAAGAAGGTGATAAAGTTAAACGTACCGGCCAGATCGCTTCTATTAAAGTAGGAGAAGGAATGAGCGGACGTGTTATCAATACTTTGGGCGAGCCAATTGATGGTAAAGGCCCTATTCAAGGAGAGTTGTATGAAATGCCGCTGGAGCGTAAAGCACCGGGTGTAATCTTCCGTGAGCCGGTAAAAGAACCACTCCAAACGGGTATCAAAGCTATTGATGCGATGATCCCCATCGGTCGTGGACAGCGTGAGTTGATCATTGGTGACCGCCAGACCGGTAAATCTGCCATTGCTATTGATACCATCATCAATCAAAAAGAATTTTATGCAGCGGGCAAGCCTGTTTATTGCATATATGTAGCAATTGGGCAGAAAGCTTCTACCATTGCGGGTGTAATGAAGACCTTGGAAGAGTACGGTGCAATGGCTTACACAACCATCGTTGCTGCATCTGCATCTGATCCTGCTCCATTACAGTTCTACGCACCATTTGCGGGAGCTGCTATTGGTGAATTCTTTCGTGATACCGGCCGCCCTGCTTTGATCATTTATGATGATCTTTCTAAACAGGCTGTGGCTTATCGTGAGGTTTCTTTATTGTTAAGAAGGC
>JANOUJ010000486.1:0-1744 GCA_031416815.1 Chitinophagaceae bacterium | reverse complement strand
CCGTACGCGCGGCCTCAACAACTCCAACGTTGTGCATCAACACTGTGCTGACCAACATCACGCTCTCGAGGACTTGAGAGTCGTGCTATGGAGCGGCCATCGGTTTGCCTGCGGGTGTAATGCCTTCATCCAATAATAGCCTTGTTTCGGTCTCGGTGAGTGTGCTGCCTTCAATAGTGGTAGAGTGGTGGGTAATGGCATAGCCGTTAAACTTATCAAAGTCAATGATGGCTGATAAATTTAAGGATTGAAATTTTTCAATTAATGATATGATGATTTGATTATTCACTTGGGTGTAAAAATACAAACTTATATTTTAGTAAGAGGCGATTTAAGAGTTGCGTCGATAGTTAGGAAACCAGTCGCCTCAAAGTAGCAGCGTTTCAATTTTATGATAATTTTTAGTTTTCGATGAGTAATTTTCATTAATGAAACATCTGCACTGCTTTTTCTTTTTATCTACTTTCTTTTTTCCCTTTATTTCCCATTCGCAGGACATGGCATTTACATTGAGTGGAAAACTTCGGCAACCTTCATCTATGAATTCGCTTATAATTTTTTATCCGAAAATGCATATGGACAGCATTCCCATTCAAGTCGATGGAAGCTTCGTGTATTCAGGTAATTTTTCCGAACCAGGGGAAATGCAAATTACAAACAGGAAATCTTCGATAAAAATATGGCTGGATACGAGCTTAAAAAATGTGTACCTGGCAGAGAAACCAAACCGACATGGTAAAATAGTATTAACTGTTGATTCTGTTATTGGGTCTGATGATACCTATTTATACTATTACACCCTTTTGCCAAAAGAGGGAAAAATCATTTCCACCTCAACTGTTAAGCGTAGTTTTTATTCTGAGGGGGAAATGAAAGCATTTCAGGATAGTCTAAGTAAAGCCACAAAACCTATCAGGGACAGTTTATACAGACTTAATTCATTTAGAGAAATCGACAGCGTGTTTAAAACACGGCCTGAATCTAAAGTTCTCCCTTGGCTAATAAGATTTTATGAACCAGCTCTTGGAATTGAGCTCATGCAGGAGCTTTATTACAGGTTAAATACAGAACAACAGCAATCAGAATCAGGTAAAAGCCTGTTAAGTGAACTTAATAAACTTCAACTTTTAAAACCAGGAAATATTTTCGAAGATTTCACGATGAAGGATGATCATGCAAAAAAATTCAAATTCAGTTCTTTAAAAAGTAAATATGTGCTGATTGATTTTTGGGCGAGTTGGTGTGGCCCATGCAGATCTAGTCATCCTTTTTTACGTGAAGCATATCTAAAAACAAAGCATGCCGGACTTGAGGTCATCAGTATCTCTTTAGATGAAGACCGACAAAAATGGCTGGAGGCAATTAAACAGGATAAGCTCGAATGGATAAATGTCAGTGATCTTAAAAGAAGCAATAATGCGATTGCTCTTAAATACAATATTACAGGTATACCGTTTTCAGTATTATTGGATGAGAACAGGAAAATAATATTGGTGAACCCAAGTTCTTATCAAATAACTGAGTTTTTCGCCAACCTTCGCTGAAGAAAGTAATTATTAACTGATCTTTCCCAACACCAGGTTCTTTACTTCACTGATTGCAATCCTTTCCTGTACCATCGTATCTCTATAACGAATGGTTACAGTATTATCTTCTTTTGTCTGATGATCGATCGTTACACAAAACGGCGTACCAATAGCATCCATTCTCCGGTATCTTTTACCGATCGCATCTTTTTCCTCAT
>JANOUJ010000485.1:0-3271 GCA_031416815.1 Chitinophagaceae bacterium | reverse complement strand
TTATGGTACGCAACAGCAACCGGTGGTACGGGTAGTGCAACAGCACCAACACCTTCCACGGCTACAATCGGTAACACTATATATTATGTGAGCCAGACGGTGAATGGTTGCGAAAGTCCAAGGGCTGCAATAACAGTTACTATTACAGCGCCAATACTAGCTCCAACTTTAACCAGTCCGGTTACTTATTGTCAACTTTCAACGGCACAGCCATTAACTGCAACCGGTACAAGTCTTAAATGGTACACCACAGCAACCGGAGGTACAGGTAGTACAACAGCCCCTACGCCATCCACAGCTACAGCAGGCAGTACAGCTTATTATGTAAGCCAGTCAAACAGTTGTGGGGAGAGCCCAAGAGCAGTTATTAATGTTATTGTTACAGCTACTCCTTTGGCCCCAACCGGATTAAATGTTACAAATATCACTTTTAACTCGGCTGTGTTAAATTGGACCGTGTTGCCGGGTAATTTTTATACCGTTGATTACAAAACTGCAATTTCAGGATCATGGATTAATGCTGTAACGGGCACCACTAGCGGATCGGTTTCAATATTAAATATTACTCCTGGAATGCTTTATGATTGGAGGGTTAATGCAAATTGTGCGGCAACGCCGGGTACTATTTACAGCACCGGGCAATTCAACA
Source organism: Chitinophagaceae bacterium (assembly GCA_031416815.1). GTDB lineage: Bacteria > Bacteroidota > Bacteroidia > Chitinophagales > Chitinophagaceae > Ferruginibacter. The sequence continues at coordinate 2,622 of JANOUJ010000485.1, read as the reverse complement.
CAGTTTCGCACAATAGCCAAATAGCAAATTTAAGATTTGGATATGGCATTAAAATATCTCCTAACCCGGTAACCGGGCAGGCCCTTATTGATTATATCATTGCCAACAACGGAGATGTATCTGTTGAAGTCATTAATCCACAGGGCCAACGCATACTTACACTTTTAAAAACCTATCAGGCAGCGGGCCAGTACCAGTTGGCAATCACCAGTCAATTTAATAGCCTGGCAAAAGGTGTTTATTTTCTTTCGTTAAAACAAAACAACAGAGGTAACGTGGTAAAATTTGTAAAATATTAAATGATTGAAAAACTCTTAAAAATGCACATGACGAAGTCCGATCATACAAGCCAGTTAAAAAATATAAAAACACTTTCGGTTGTACAATCTGAGGTGGAAAGTATTAACCGTATTGCTTTATCTGTTGACTGTGTAATTTTTGGTTTTGATGAAAACAAACTGAAAGTACTGCTTATTAGAAGTGACCTTAAGAGGTTCCAGGGCAAATGGTCTTTGCTGGGAGATTTGGTCGACCCGGACGAAGAACTTGATGCTGCTGCAAGCCGCATTCTAAAACAACGAACCGGCCTTGATAATGTATATATGGAACAGGTTAAGACCTTTGGCTGTCTAAACAGGCATCCGGCAGGAAGGGTAGTAACAGTTGTTTATTATTCGCTGATCAATATCCAGAATCACAAATTAAAAATACTGGATAATGAACTTCACTGGCATGATGCCTCTGAAATAGAAGAACTGGCCTTTGATCATAAGCAGATCCTTGATTGCAGTTATGAGCAACTTCAAAGGCGTGTTCAGGAGCACCCCCTCGCATTTAGCCTTTTGCCTAAAAAATTCTCTTTGCGTGAACTGCAGAATGTTTATGAAGCCATACTGAATATAAAAATGGACAGGCGGAATTTCCGCAAAAAATTCTTTGCTATGGACTTTTTGGTGGATATAGAAGAGATGGAACAGGATGTTCCTCATCGCCCCGGCAAACTATATAATTTCAATTATAATAAGTATGAAAAGAAAAAGAAGAAGTGGGTGGGAATTGATTTTTAGGCACTTTTTACTCTTTATTTTCTAAAAAAAACTGATAAACAACGATTTATAAAAGGCATGTTTTTAGCCTTTATATTTTTTTATCCATATTTTTTTAACAAATAATTGTAGGTTCAAAAAAAGTACTAAATTGTGTACTTTATACACATTTAATTTTTGTGTATTGAGCATATAACCAACTCGAATGCTAATTTTTTAAAAACGAAAAGCTTGTTTTATGGGAAAAATCTTCAAAAAACTAATGCTCTCCTGTGTTATGTTCCTTCTTTCGCTGGTGGCATTTTCACAAAATGCGGTTACCGGAAAAGTTACTGATTCAAAAACCGGGGCCTCATTACCGGGAGTGACCGTTACCGTAAAAGGAACCAAAACTTCTACTCAAACCGCATCAGACGGATCTTTTAAAATTACAGCACCTGCTGGGGCCACCAATCTGGTCTTTTCTTCTGTTGGCTATGCACTGCAGGAGGCGGCCATTGGCAGTAATGTCAATATCAGTTTAGTTGAAGTTGTTTCACAACTAAATGAAGTGGTGGTAATTGGGTATGGTACGGCTAGAAAGAAAGATTTAACAGGTGCTGTTACAAGCATCAGCTCTAAAGATTTTCAAAAAGGCGCCATTACTACTCCTGAACAATTAATAGCAGGTAAGGTGGCAGGCGTTAGCATTACTTCAAATGGGGGAGCGCCAGGTGCCGGAAGTACAATTCGTATTCGTGGTGGTGCTTCCTTAAGTGCCAGTAACGATCCATTAATCGTACTTGACGGTGTGCCTTTGGATAACGGAGGTATAGCGGGGTCGGCGAATGCATTGGCATTAATTAACCCGAATGATATTGAGTCATTCAACATACTTAAAGATGCATCAGCCACAGCGATCTATGGATCCAGGGCCAGTAATGGTGTAATTATTATTACAACAAAAAAGGGAAGCAAAGGAAAACTTGTTTTCAATTTCAATACCCAGGTTTCAGCTGCTACCATTTCACGTAAAGCTGATGTTTTGAGCGCTTCAGAATTCAGGGCATATGTAAATGCAAATGGTACTCCGGCACAAATAGCTTTGATGGGTACTGCCAGTACGGATTGGCAGGATGAAATTTATCAAACTGCAATTGGTAACGATAATAACCTAAGTGTTTCCGGAGGACTGGGAGGAGTACCTTTCAGAGCATCAGTAGGGTATTTAAACCAAAGTGGTATATTAAGAACCGGAAATCTGCAAAGAACTTCTTTGGGACTTAATATAAGTCCTAAATTATTCAATGATCATTTAAAGATCGATTTGAATGTGAAAGCTGCAAACAATAAATCCCGCTTTGCTAATGAAGGAGCTATAGGAGCCGCTGTAAATTTTGATCCCACGCAATCAGTAAAAAGTAGTAGTTCAAAATTCGGCAGTTTTTACGAGTGGCTGGATGCAGGAAATACAAACTCTGGACTAAGGTCGCTTGCACCGAGAAACCCGGTTGGCCTTCTTGAACAGCGGGATGACAAAAGTAGTGTAAACAGGATTGTTGCCAATTTACAGGTTGATTATAAAATACACTGGTTT
>JANOUJ010000484.1:0-10404 GCA_031416815.1 Chitinophagaceae bacterium | reverse complement strand
ACAATGCGCTCATCGTTGGATTGCAACGATAGCATCATTTATTACACCAACTTAAGAGAAAGGGTAAAACGATACAATGTAGTTACCCGACAGCAACTCCCGGATTATGCAAATCTCACCGGTTCTGTTTCGTGGTTGTTTGCCATGCGGTTGCTTGGCGACAACACCATGCTGGTGGTAGCTGCCGATCATTTGGTAAAAAGACTGGATAGTTCCGGGATAGTTATTAAGACCTATGGTCCAACAAATACTAATTCTTATTTTGGGTTGGCGGTTACACCAGATGAAAAAAGTTTTTGGGTGGGTGGACTGGCTTTTTACGGCCCTATGCACAAATATGATATCGCCAGCGGCAATGTAGTGGATTCTTTTTTAGCAGGCCCTCAAGGTATCAATATACATGGTATTGCAATTTACGGAGATGAAGCAAAGAACTGCAAACAACTCCCTCCTGATACGCTTCCACAGCTTTCAGTTTTAAGTATGCTTGCTTACCCAAATCCAAGTGATGGAAGTTTTACTATAAAAACAAACCTTACCGGTAAAGTGACTGTGCAGGTATATAATAAACCTGGCCAATCGGTTTATAAAAGAGAATTTAATTTTAGCGGCACCCGTAACACCCTTCCCATAAATATTGGAAGCCTGCCCACCGGAATTTATTTTGTGCAGTTGAAAAGTGAAGACAAAACGGTTTCGCAAAAAATAGTGATCAACTGATTGCTCTATTCAACTTCGCATCAGGCATCCGGAATTTCCGGCTCAACTAATTTTGTCAGTTTATCTAAAGAATCCTGCCAGCCTAAATAACACATTTCGGCGGGTATCAAATCGGGAATTCCTTCCTGTGTAATCTTCAGGTCGGTACCGCCGATAACTTTTTTCAGCCACACAGATGTGATCATCTCCCCTGGTAAATTGGGGTCGTCAAAAGTATCTGTGTACTTTAAAAAATTGTTTGGTTCTATCTCCAGGTATTTTCCACCAAAGGAATGCGCATTGCCGGTTGAAAAATTTATAAAAGACATGTTATAGCTTCCTCCTACTTTTACGTCCAAGCCGTGTACAACGCATAAATATCCATAAGGCGGTATCCAGGATGCCATAGCATTGGGATCAGTAAATGCACGATAAACTTTTTCAGGTGTTGCTTTAAGCACCCTGTGTAATGAAACGGAATTGCCCGGCATCTTAATAAATTTTAATGCTTACCCGTTGGGTTTTTGATTCGCCCGTTTAAATTATTCAGCCGTGGCCGGATCAATAATGTTTGATACCTCGCTTACCGAATTGGCCGGAAACCCGCCCTGCGTTGCATGGTCAAGCACCATTTCTTTATTAGGGGCAATATAAACACAATAGATCTTATCCTCGGCCACATAACTATGTACCCATTGAATTTGTGTACCCATTTTGTTTAGCACCCCGCAGGAGGTTTGAGAAATAGCTTTTAATTGCTCAGCGCTGAGGTTGCCGGCACCGGGGATCTCCCTTTCAATAACATATTTAGGCATAATTGTAGTTTTAAGTATTGAAACTACGGAAATAATAAGTACCTGACAATAGCGTGGAAAAATTTTCTTCTCATTAAAGTATTTATTTGGGGCAAATCTTTACCTTGCCTTTTTTTCTTTATTTTGTAAGTTGGCTATTATATACTAGTTTTACTTTCTCCCCCACAAAAAACATAGTTATCCAAATCCTTTTTTACTGCATTTAATTGTTGTATTAGAAATCGCTACAAAAAAAATCCTGTATATCTACCTGAATTAAGCCATCATCTCTACAATTAAATAAATTTTTTATCTCAAATTAGCGATATGAAAAAGGGATATAGCGTATGCCTGCTTAATATGATCCTGATACTGTTTGCGACACCCGTTGTTGCACAATCAACCGCCAGTTGTTATGCATCTGCTGTTATTGTTAACCCGGTAGGATTAACTTCAGAAACCTTGTATGATTTTACTGATGCTCCTCAAAAATCGGGAAACAACAAAATAGAAAGTTCAAAAAATAAACATGAGATCAGGGTAGCAGATCTTAACATTGCCGCACTTGCCCAGGATGTTTACTGCATCACTACACCACAAGAAGTTGCACTGCGCAGTAAAAACGGGTCGTCCTGTGTAACAGCTCTTATAACGCTGCATACACCGGTTACCGGGCAACCGTTAATTGATGGGCAACAAAGGTTTAGTATAAATTCTGAATTGGTTTTTGACGGCAATGCTGCAAAAGGAAAATTCAGCGCATCGCCGTTTGAGGTAACGGTTAATTTTAATTGAATAGCTGAACGTATTGAATTGTTTTATTGTAAAACGATTTCAGCATCTGCCAGCGTAATGGGTTTGGATGACTGGTCGGAATATACCACTTTAAGTTTTCCTTCGTGATAATTTACCGGGGCGGTTTTATCTAAAACCAGGTGAAAACGGCGAACCGCATTTGGTGCATAAACAGCCATACCTTTTACAACACCAACCAGTGTTACTTTTCCCTGTGGTGAAATATGGTTAACTAAAACATCACCGTATACCGACATGTTGCCGTTTCGGTTAAAAGTTATATTTACTGCTGCGGTTTTTTCTTCTTTATATTCCATGCTGAGTTTAGAGATATAAACAGAAGCATTGGATGCTCCCCTGCGTATGATAATGGGAATTGAAACACCAAAAACGGGTATCAATCTTACCGACAATACCGAATCTTTTTCATTTACCACTTCTTCGCCCAGCGGCTTGGGTGCAGGGTTGGCCCTGAAATATAAATGCGAACGGTATTCGCCAGGCGCCATATCATTTGTTTTAACGATCTGCACTTTTACTGTTTGTGCTTCATTGGGAGCAAGGGTTACCGAGCGTGGAAAAAAACGGATATTTTTATCTGCAAAGTGCTGCCCGGGTTCGGGCTGGGTGATCTTTTCAAAAGTACCATCGTCATTCATTTTTATCTGAATAACAGAAATTACATAAGTGGCCGAATCCTTACCAATATTGGCGAGGTTAATTTCGTCTGATTTTTTATTGCCTTCAAAAACAATTCTTTTGGGCGTTATGAGCAGGTTGCCCTGGGCCATTAATTGTGCCGGCAAGCATGAAGTACAAATTAAAAGCACAGCCACAAAGGCTGATTTGGTTGAAGTCTTAAGTTTATTTTTCATTGGTTGCAATAAATGATTGTATGTTAGGGATGCAATATTTAAAAACAAAACAAGTCAATTTTTTTGGATCCTGTATTGTAAATCTATGCAATTAATGAGTTTGAAAACAATAAATAAACGTTGCAGCATTGCAACGTTTATTTATTGCTGAGGGTTTTAAAATGCTTTAGTTATAATTAACTGTAACATTAAAGTTGGCGGAGTTATAAACTCCCGGAACCTGTGCAGCTGCTACGGTTAATGTAGCACCTACAGTTAAATTCTGTGTACCACCACTTAAGGTACCTGTACCTGATGGCGTACTGGTAAATGCGGTAGCATCCATGGTTTCAGAATTGGCAACACGTGTTAATGTAACTGCAGATGAAGGCAGTGTAATAGCATACGTGTAAGAGCCATTACCGTTAACGGTAAAAGCAGCAGCAGTAACAGTACCGGTTGTAGCTGGTAAAGTTACACCACCTGCACCACCTGTGGTACGGCCACCGGCCGGCGATAAAATTACGGTACCACCTGTTGCAGCCTGCACAGCAATATTACCAAAACTCATATCTGCCGTTTTAGTGATGCTGATGGGGGTAACAATGGTAGCAGTAGCAGTTGCAGTTGCAGTTGCCTGTGCATTTGCATTAATGGCAAAGCCTGTTAATACAAGGGTCGAAAGGATTAATCTTTTCATTTTGATTGGATTTTTTTTTAATTGTGGTTGAATAATTGTTAAAACGAATTTTTACTAATGTTATTGTAGTTTAACCACTACATTTTTATAATAATTTTTATAATATTTTGTTTTTTCTGCATGGTAATTTTACTTAACCTCCGCGTTTTTTATGATCACAAACTCCAAACCGTCGGCAATATCTCCTTCGCTGCTGCTTTTAATACTAAAAGCAATGTTGTTTTGGGCTACACTCATCTTTAATTTCTGTAATTGAACCGTATCAATAGCGGCTGTATAATTACCAGGAGGCAATCCCATAAAACTAAAATACCCATCACCTTCAGTTAGTATTTTGGCAACGGTTTTACCCGTTTTAGCATTACTGAAAGTAATAATGATACGGCCTATACCATTTGACGTATTGTTTTGTTTTAATACCACCGTTCCCGAAACTTCCCCCATTACCGCAACCGGCACTTCGATCATTTTAAAATGATTGGGATCAATATCAACACTGATAGTTTGCTTTCGTATTTGCCAGGCAATATTGTCGAAACTATTTTTATCAAGCTCAATAAAATAATTATTAAAAGCTTCAAGCCCGGTTATGCGGATGCTGCTGTCTTTTTTATTGTTTTCTACACGACCGCCATTTATACGCAGGTTTAATCCGGCAACGCCTGGTTCCTGTGCATCCCTTTTTTCATTTCCGTTGATATCCAGGTACGGTACTACTATAATACCACCACGACCTACATTGGCCTGGTCGTTAGCGGCAAAGTAATTTGAAGTTCTGTCATACAATAAACTGCCCCTTGCAGATTGTGTGGTGGTAGTGATATGGTTTCCATAGCTGGCACTGAAAAATGTTTGAGCAAAAGAAAAGTTGTACCGCAAACCCATACTTACAAACTGTGATCTGTTAAGCAGGTTCATTTGATAAGAAATATTCAGGTATCCCTTCTTAAAAACATTCTTTTCAGCTTCGGCTCTCAGCAGGCTGAAACTTTTATTATGGTACTCAAACTGTGCCTGCGGGGTAAACCTGATACCGCCCGGTAAATAAATACTCATGGAGAGGTTGCTGAAAACGGATAGTTTGTTTTGAGCAAGCATGGCACTGCTGGTAAGGTTTGTACTTACACGCCCTTTTACCACCGATAGCAACATTTCGGCTGTGACAAAATTAGTTTCCTTTAAAGTGACTTCAGCAACCGTTAACCGTGTAAAAGCTGAATATTTTTTACCACGAAATGGTTTTGACAGCACCAATTTTTTTTCTTCCTGGTAATTGAATTTTACAGCGGTTTGTCCCCGATTGTATTTTGTATAATTCAGATCAACCTGTAGCCTGGATGGTGACCGGTAACTTATTGCGCCGGCAGATTTTACTGCATACATCTTTTCGCCTGAAAGTAAAATGCGGTTACCGATTCTTACCGAAGCATTTATATACGGCATAATATTTTTCCTGCTTACAGATGAAAGATATTCAACGCCACCACCCACAGTAAAATGCCTGCTTACACCATAATTTAATTTAGCATTTGCAAAACGGCTTTTGGTTGCATCATCCACAATGCCGCCCGATACTGAATATTCTAAATGCTGCTTTGGAATAAAATTAAAAGGTACGTTGATGAATTGTTCGCTGGTACGTTCTTCGCCCCAAGGCCCGTAAAACCGCAGCTTTACTTCGGAGCTGCCATATACCATGGGTATTTCAAAAGTATAAAAGCCCGATGCATCGGCTTTCATAAAATTAACCAGTACATTATTTATGTACAACTCCACCAGCCAACCCGGTTCGGTTTTATTACTTAATGTATAAGTACCATAACTGCGGCGGCACGTTGTTGGTGTATTTGAAACCTGTATGCCATTTATCGGTTCAAATACAGATGCAGTTGTTTGAGCAAATATTCTTCCAAGCGTAACCTGCCGTAAATAGGGGTTACTATTATTTACATAGCGCCATTTAAATACCTGGTTTTTTTTATCAAAGGGTCTATCGGTTGAATAATTTAAATAAACATTTGCTTCTCCTCCTAATAAGGCTGCGCCAAGATTTAAATTTAATCTGGTAACAGGTTTTGCGTTTGATTGTTGGTTGCTCATCACCATCCAGTCGGCCACACCAGGTTTAAAAAATAGAAAATTTCTTTTTATTAATGTATCAGCCTTTTTTTCACCCCTAAGTTTGCTGATGTTTTTACGCACAAGTTCCTGCTGCATTTCTCTTATTACCGGAAGCTCAATTTTGGTAGTAAGTGTTACGGAAAGATTGCGAAAATTAAAATTACATACCAGCCCAAATACTTCTCCAAAATAATTCGACCTGAGGTAAAGATTGGTTTCTGTTTGTATAAAATCACCAGGCGGTACCGGGTAATTGCGGCCAGCATACGTTATCTGGTTCTTCGATTTATCAATGATAAATGAAGTTTCGGGATTGATAATGAACCCGTTTATCACGTCCAGATCACGGGACAGGGTATTTTTAATTTTTAAGAAATCGAAAATATCTTTTATGGGTAAGTAAGCCTCTTCCTTAAAAATGATTGCGGGAATTTCTATACTGCCAACACGCTGTACATTCAGCACCAGTGAAATTTCATCGTAAATATCTTCTGACTGGCATTTGGCCTGACCGGGATGAAAGACCAATAATAACAGAACCATCATGCTGCTGCGCCATTTTAATTTGGGGCAACGCATACGTATCTTATGAAAAAGATATTTTGAGTGGTTTTGCATTTATTGGATCAATTCTGGTTTTGTCTGGATTTGGATATTTTTTTATTCCTGGTTAAATGTTATATAAAACACACCAGTATATGTACCTGGTGGTGATGCTGCCGGATTTCCAATGGTTAATGTACCTCCAATATTAACCGGTGTGCGGCTGGGTGGAGATACAGTTGTATTAAACGGCGATGTGGGATCCGAGTTCCCGATAGTTAAAGTCACCGTTCCGCCGTTGCTGCCCGTTAATGTTGCATCGGCGCCATTTGTAATAGAGATCAATGAACCAGGTGCCGCTTCCACATCAATGATTGCCTGAAAAAAACTGGCGCCCTGGTTTATTAAAATGATACTTCCTGTTGCTGATCTGCTTCCGTTGTTTGAAACTGTGACCGTTCCACCGCTTCCACCCTGTGCAAACGTTCCAAACTGCAGGTTTTGAACGGTGAACACATAAATTGCACCGGGGTCGCCGGGTAAAGTATCTGTTGGGTCCTGGGCATAAACAACCGGTGACAAACAACATGTCATTAAAATTAAAATAAGCCTGGTTATGCCCAATCTTTTATTCATCATTTAGGTTCCCCGGTCAATTATCAACAATAAACAGTTTTTGAGTGTACTTTTTATCATCAGCCAAAATTATAAAATAGTATACCCCTGTAGTAAATCTACTACTTAACGTAATAATCTGGCTATAAGTACCTCCCTGGTGAACTATATTTTGGGAATATACAACCTGTCCCTGCTGATTAACCAGCTGAACAGGGTATTGTCCTTTGTTGATATTGCTTAAAAGTATATGTAACTGCCCGTTTGTAACCGGGTTCGAAATTATCTTTACCGAAGGTTCGGCCGGGGAAAGGTTGCCATTTTTAACCTGAACAATATTACTTTGTACAAATCTTCCATCGGCATTTATGGCTTTAACCCGGTAAAAATTATTTCCGCTAACCGGCTGTATGTGCAGCCATTGATAAGCCTGTATACCGGCAATGCCTTTCGCATTTACTGACCCGGCTAAGGTAAAATTTGTTCCGGTTACTGAATGTTCTATCTGGTATTTTACCGTACTGCTTTCTTCTGCCACACTCCATTCTACCTCGTTATCCTTGTTTTTTTGGTAAGCTTTAACCGACCTGAAAGTTACGGGCAAAATGGTAAAATCACGGAACACAATCCTGAAACGGTTAGCCGCTGATGAGGCAGGCACGCCGGCTGTAACATTAAAAACAATCCTGTTGGTATCTGTTAACGATAATGCCTGTGATGTATTCAGGTAAGTATCTTCCAGGAAAGGGCTGAGGGTACTGCCGGTCATCTGGTTTGCAAATATCTGCAGGGTATATTGTGGCCTGGTGATACGGACCATGTTCAAAAATATAGTATCCTTATTCAGCGGCATTTTCCTGGCATCAATACTCAACAGGTCGGCTCCGTTTTGAACAGCCACCGCTTCGGTAGTGCCTGCCACTTTGGTACCATCTTCATCTCCCACACTGTTTGAAAAACTATTATCAAAAGCAGAAATGGCGCCGTCGGCCAGCAGCATATTGGGGCCACTTGCATATTGCAGGTTAACGGCAATTAATGGTATATTATTGACCAATGAATTATTGGTGGAGTCCCCGTTATTGCCCCGGAAGGCAATGCTGTTAAAGTTAGATACCTTATCAGATTCTTTGATGGTCATGGTGGGTGAGGCGGCTGTTGTTTTAACAAAGAATCCCTGGCCCGGTTGTATATACTGGTTTAAGCCTACGGTGCCCGAAAACGGTGAAATTAATGTTACCGTGCCGGTTGTACTTACTGTTACATAACCACCGGTGCTGTTCAGGTTAGGGTCCCATCCCCAAAATGTATTTGAAATATTTGACCTGGTTACCGTAGCCCAGTCAATGGGCGATGCAAAAGGATTACCCAGCATGGTAAACCGGTTGGTTACACCTGTTAAAGGAATAGTTGAACTTGTTGAATAAGCCTGGTCACCAATCAATACTTTTCCCCTGGAACTGATGGTGGTGTTCTTGGGAGTGCTGGTGAAAATGGTATTGGTTCGGTCTCCATACACAAACAGGTAATAAGCGATACCCGCTTTAAGTGGTGTATATTTTGTATTCTTTCCGTTGGCCGTGCTATGTGCAACAAATTTTCTATTTACATCATCATAATTAAACATGGATGCATTGGTGGTTTGTGGGTCAAAACCATCGGCTGCTGTTCCTCCGGTAATAATGGTTCCTACATTTTGAGTAACATTATTTCCCGAATTTTGCCAGTTACCCCAGATGGAAAGTGATTCTTCGCCACCAACCAGGGTAGCATTGGGGCTGCTGGTAACTGAACTGGTAAACAAACGGTATTTTCTTCTGCCGGGTACATAACGCTCAACAATAAACCTTCCGGTTCCGTAAGTAATATCGGCTGATGAAGGGGTATTGGCGATCCTGGCTACTGCTGTTGCTGTTGATTTTAACGTTACATCATAAGTGCTCAGTGCAAAAGTTGTGCTTGCTCCCAGAGACAGGGCATCCACAATACTGATAGCGCCTCCAAGGGTTTTAGTGTTGCCCCCCGATACTGTCAGGTTATTATAGCTTCCTGCAACAAGCGTTTGGGCCGCTGCAGATCTATTATACTCTACACTGCCGGGCCAGGTTTTACCTGTTGGTAAAGGAGTGGCTGAACCGCTCTGGGTTTTTAATGTTCCATTATTTACTATTGTTCCTAATGTTCCGCTAAGGTCATAAGTTGACATATCAAGCGTAACAGAAGCATTGATCGTTAATGTTCCATTAACCACCAATGCGCCACCTGCTGTTTTAGTACCTGAACCCGAAGCGATAAGATTATTATATGTATTGGCTGTTATTGTTTGGCCAGACCCGTTCATTTCGATGGTTCCGCCTGAGGCAGTAAAGGTTCCGCTGTTGCTGATAGCACCCCCTATCTGTAAGGTAGAAGTAACTGTTAATGACCCACCTGTTAATATAGTAAGATCATTTACAGCTGATGTTCCCGAATTAATTGTTGGGTAATTACTCAACCCACCCGGGATGATCACATTTACAGCAGCTGTGGGTACAACCCCGCACTGCCAGTTGCCGGCAGTATTCCAGTTGGTGTTTATAGCTCCAGACCATTTACCCGAAGTATTGATCGTGATGGAAGTTGTAGTTGAATATTGAGCACATCCACCAGCGGCAGCTACTGTGTAAGTAACCGTGTAAGTCCCATCTGTAGAAGTTGCTAATGTTACAGTTCCTGTTGCTGCATTGATGGATAATCCTGCAGTGGAAGAATACGTTCCTCCCGTTGTTCCGCTGAATGTTACAGTAGCCGTAACACCGTCGCTGCAATAAGGTGAGCCTGCATAACTGATGGTAGCAGCTGGGGCGGCCGTTATGGTAACAATGGCTGTAGTGGTATATAATGAGCATCCGCCTGCGGCAGCAACAGTATAAGTTACCGTATAAGTACCGGCAGTGCTGGTTCCAGTAGTTATAGCTCCGGTAGTTGAATTGATGGTTAATCCTGCTGTTGATGAATACGTTCCTCCCGAAGTACCTGTACGTGTTACTGTAGCTGTACCTGCTGTACTGCAATAAGGCGAGCCTGCATAACTGATAGTTGCTGATGGCGCTGCTGTAATGGTTATGCCTGCATTGGCCGAAGTGGTACATCCGCCCGATCCTATAGTTGTATTGGTAACTGTATATGTTCCAACTGTACTTGCCGAAATATTTACAGCACCCGTAGCAGCATTGATAGAGAGGCCTGCCGGGCTTGAGGTAAATGTTCCTGCCTGGCCGCCACCACTGTAAGTAACACTTGC
>JANOUJ010000483.1:0-1577 GCA_031416815.1 Chitinophagaceae bacterium | reverse complement strand
AATTTTAATAGTGAAATAATTACTGAATTTAAAAACGGCAACTACTTCTGGTTACACAGCGACTGGGATAAATCGTCTGAAACCGAAATCCTGTATTATGATAAACTTGATGTAACCGGCGCAAAATTAACAGGCAATAATACTAAGATGTTTGAAACCACCCGCTTATCCGGAGACCTTGCCTCTACCGGTTTTTACCAGATGAAGGTTGCTAATAAATACCAGTTTAATTATGATGCAGAACGTAAAAAGCTGCTGGTGAATTACCGCCTGTGGCCTGAAGAGAAAAATGATAAAAAGAACTATGACAAAATTGGTTTGCAGGTTTTTGATGATAATATGAAAAAGCTTTGGGGTGGTGAATTTACCATGCCTTATACAGAACAGATCATGGATAACTCTGATTTTTCTGTTGATGGAAATGGTAATGCTTATATGCTGGCCAAAGTATATGATTCTGAAAAAAGAAGAGAAAAAGATAAGGAGACCGGGCTGCCTGGTTATCACTACGAAATATTAAAATTTGTGAAAGGCAGCAATAAAATCATTTCTGCAACCTTATCGCTTGATGATTATTTTATTCACGAAACATCGTTGATAGAAAATCTTCAACACGAAATGATCATTGCATGTACTTACAGTAAGAAATCAAATAAAAGATCACAAAGCAATGGAACCGATGGTGTTTTCCTGGCTACGCTCGATCAAAACAATAAAGTTGTAAAGTTTAAAAAAGGATATTACGAGTTTCCATTGGCAGACCTGCAGAAATTTGAATCGGCAAGAACCAAAAGAAAAATGGAGAAAAAGGATGATTATGAAGCACCCAACCTAAAGGTGCGTAATATTATTATTGAGGCTGATGGCAGTGTAATGATGGTACTGGAAGAGTATTACCTTGTTGTTACCAGAACTTATGACAGCAGGGGGCAAGTGAGAACCTACACTACTTTTCATTATGAAGATATTGTTGCTGGAAAAATAAATATTTCCGGCGAATTTGAATGGTTGCGTAAAATACCTAAAAAGCAAAAAGGTTCTACTACAAGTTATTCTTTCGCCATCAATTATAATTTACCGGGCACTATGGGCTTTAAACTGGTAACCGATGCAACCGGTTATTATTTTTTATACCTCGATAATAAAAAGAATATGGATATTACCGAGGATGAAGTTCCAAAATACCATGTAGATGGAGCAGGCGGACAAGTTGTAGTATCAAAAATGGATAATGCCGGTGTTATTACTAATAAAGAATTGTTGTTTGATACCAGGGAAGAAGAGGTAAGGGTTTTTCCAGCCAAATTCACCAGGATCAATGGCAACCAGTTTATTGGCAGGGCACAGGTTAAGAAGAATCGTTATCAACCGCTGTTGATCACGGTGAACTGATATTAAACTTAACTAGATAATTATAAACAAAAAGATTCCTTAATTGGAATCTCTTTGTTTTATTAAGAATGATTAGAAAGAACTTTTATCAGGTTGGCATATTTTAGTATTAATCATTTAACCAACAAGTTGCTGATGCAGCTTTAACACCTACTTTATGAAATATCTATTCCTCGTTGCAGTTT
>JANOUJ010000482.1:0-1869 GCA_031416815.1 Chitinophagaceae bacterium | reverse complement strand
CCTCATTAACTGCATAGGCTTCTATAAACAAAGCCGGCACTTTACCTAATGAACTGGCTATAATAAAAACCGGGAATGAAATTCTTCCAATAGCGGCTGCAAAAGTTATCAATCCGCTGGGCACGAAAGGGATCAGCCTTAAGGCAATGATAAGGTAAAATGCTTCTTTACCTGTTGCATGTATCAATTTTTTTACTTTGGCATAAATATCAAACTTTTTGTCAACAGCTTTTTTAAAGCCTTTCCTGTATAATGAAAATGCTATACCGGCGCCCAGGGCTTCACCCAGGAAGGAAATGAACAGGCCGTTCCAGAATCCGAAAAACAAAATATTGGCAGCAGTTATAAATACACTGGGTACAACACCCATTATGGCAATAACGATACTGATACAAATGCTGATAATAATGGCAAGTTCCTGATGATCTTTAAAAAGCTGAAGCAGATTGTCTACCATTATTATAACCTGATTTACTCAAACAAACCCAATTGCATGGTTTTGTAATTCCTTGAAAGGGGCATTTCATTATTTTGTACAGATGAAGCGATGTTGAAAACTTCAGTAGATTGATACCTGGAAGCAACTGTAATTTTGATCTTGTTTGCATGTTGCATAAATAATGCTCCGGCAATTTCAGGCGAATTATTTTCTTTAGATAAATGTGAAAGCAACAGATGCGAAAGTGCAGGGGAGCGGTGGTTTATAAACAGGTCAAGCGCTTCGTTATTGGATAAATGCCCATGTCCGCCCCGTATACGGTTCTTTAGATAAATTGGGTACCTGCCGTTTTTCAGCATGGTTTCATCATAGTTGGATTCTAAAAAAACCGCATGGCATTGTTTAAAGTAATGAATTACTTCTTTACAAACTTTCCCTATATCAGTAAAAACGCCGACGGTTATGCCTTTACTGGTGATTACAAAACTGTGCGGATCATTAGCATCATGGCATTTTATAAA
This sequence comes from Chitinophagaceae bacterium, assembly GCA_031416815.1. Taxonomy (GTDB): domain Bacteria; phylum Bacteroidota; class Bacteroidia; order Chitinophagales; family Chitinophagaceae; genus Ferruginibacter. Next base: position 909 of record JANOUJ010000482.1, on the reverse strand, counting down.
TGGAGTTATTTCCAGCTCTCCAATAGTTATTGTTTCTTTTTGGGTAAAGGGCCTGCTCAGGTGGCCAATAAGCCTCGGGCCATGGTTCGCTGTTTTAGTGGTAATATAAACCGGTAAATTATATTTATTGGCCAATGTAGAAACTCCTTTAATATGATCACCATGTTCATGAGAAACAAATATTGCTTTTACTGTCTTCATGTTCAGGCCAAGTTGCGTCATCCGCTTTTCTGTCTCCCGGCAGGAGAGGCCCACATCTATTAAAACCGCATCTGTGCCGGTTCCCACTTAATAACAATTGCCGTTGCTGCCCGAATTTATAGAAGTAAAATATAATGCCATGGTTACTGCAAAGAAAAACAATTATTACTTTATATCAATGCTGGATATCTGATAAAAGAAAACGCCACCATTCTGTAAACAAAATGTGTGGCGTTCTTAGTCAAAAAACCATCAACATAGGGACTATTCTTTAAATCATTTCTTTCCTTTATAGCAAATACGATGCTATGAGCTTATGTATGGGGGAAGGATTTGTTAATAAGAAGTAAATGGCAACCTTAGGCACCAGAAAACATCGTCTTTGGCTTTAATACGATAATTGATAAGCGGTCGATGTTTATTAAAATCAAATTGTACTTTACTGTTTCAAATCAAATATTTAAATATGAGAAAGATTGGTGCCATATTATTATGCTTTTTTATCCTGTTTTCGGCCAAAGCACAGGATGCAAAACAAAAAGTTGAACGGGCATGCCTCGATTATATTGAAGGATTTTACGAAGGAGATACCAGTAAACTGATCCGGTGCCTTAATCCATCTTTATACAAATTTGGTTACTGGCAGGATAAGAAAACCGGCAAATATGCTCCTGATGGAAATATGACCTGGCGGCAGGCAGTTGATTA
>JANOUJ010000481.1:0-19005 GCA_031416815.1 Chitinophagaceae bacterium | reverse complement strand
TGTCCGCCAAGCTGCACAATTACACCATAAGGTTTTTCGTATTCTATAATTTCCCAGAGGTGCTCCCAAAATACAGGTTCAAAATAAAGTTTGTCGGCAATATCAAAATCGGTTGATACCGTTTCGGGGTTACAATTTATCATGATGGCTTCGAAACCGGCTTCTTTAACAGCCAGCAAGCCATGCACACAGCAGTAGTCAAACTCAATACCCTGGCCAATTCTGTTGGGGCCACTGCCAAGCACAATTATTTTCTTTTTATCCGAAACCAAACTTTCGTTACTTAACAATTTACTTTCGTTTGCCGGTTTGTTTTCAAAAGTAGAATAGAAGTATGGCGTCTTTGCTTCAAACTCGGCGCTGCAGGTATCAACCATTTTAAACACACGGGTAAGTCCCATGGCTTTTCTTCTTTCGTAAATTGCCTCAGCATTTTCTTCTTTCATAATACGAACGATCTGCTCATCGCTGAAACCTAACAGCTTTGCTTCCTTCAGCACATCATCGGGCAAGGTTTTCAGGTCGTATTGAGCGATCTGTTTTTCACAGTCGCATATCTTTTGTATCTGGTAAATAAACCAACGATCAATTTTTGTGCTTTCGCAAATACGTTTTATGCTGGCACCGGCCATTAATGCATCTTTAATGCGGAATATGCGATCCCATTTTGGAATTTTGATGTATTCGATCAGTTCATCGGCATGCATTAAGCTTTTACCATAATAACCCAGGCCCACCGCTTCGTTCTCCAAACTCTGACAAGCTTTTTGAACCGCTTCAGCAAAACTTCTACCAATACCCATCACTTCGCCAACACTTTTCATCTGAAATCCTAAAGTGTCTTTTGCACCTTTGAATTTATCAAAGTTCCAGCGTGGTATTTTTACAATCACATAATCCAGCGCCGGTTCAAAATAAGCAGAAGTTGATTGGGTAATTTGATTTTTTAATTCATCTAAATTATACCCGATAGCAAGTTTAGCTGCAATTTTTGCAATAGGGTAACCTGTGGCTTTACTGGCTAATGCAGAAGAACGGCTCACCCGGGGATTGATCTCTACCACAATAATTTCTTCGGTTTGTGGATCGAGCGCAAACTGTACATTGCAACCGCCTGCAAAATTGCCAAGGTCCCTCATTATCCTTATCGCCGTGTTACGCATTAACTGGTAAGCCGTATCGCTTAAAGTCATTACCGGCGCAACGGTTATCGAATCACCGGTGTGAACACCCATCGGATCAAAATTTTCAACACCGCAAATGATCACCACATTATCTACATTATCCCGCAATATTTCCAGTTCAAATTCTTTCCACCCAAGTACCGCTTTTTCTACCAGTACTTCATGTATGGGGCTGGCAATTAAAGCCGTGTTCAAGGCTTCATCCAGCTCTCCCTTATTAAAAACAATGCTGCCACCGCTGCCACCTAATGTAAAAGATGGCCGCAGCACCAACGGAAATCCTATTTCCTGTGCAAATTCTTTTCCCTCTAAAAATGAGTTGGCAATTTTTGCCTGGCAAACCGGTATGCCCATTTCTATCATCCATAAGCGGAATTTTTCCCTGTCTTCTGCCTTATCAATGGCTTTAATATCCACACCAATCAGTTTCACGCCATGGCTTTCCCATATACCCAGTTCATCTGCTTCTTTACAAAGATTAAGTGCTGTTTGGCCGCCCATGGTTGGCAACACGGCGTCAATTTTATTTTCTTGCAGTATCTGCTCAATACTTTCAACTGTCAGCGGTAAAAGATAAACCCTGTCCGCCATCATAGGGTCGGTCATAATGGTTGCCGGATTGCTGTTTATTAAAATAACTTTTACACCTTCTTCCCTTAATGAACGGGCTGCCTGTGTACCTGAATAATCAAACTCACAGGCCTGGCCAATAATAATAGGACCAGAACCGATAATTAAAACTGACTTTAAGGAAGTATCTTTTGGCATAGCAGTATTGCTGGTGTTGTGGCGTGCAAAAGTAATTGTAAATGATGTAAATAAAAAACCTGTATGAAAACATACAGGTTTTTTCTAAAATCCTTGCAAATAAACTAACAAATATTATTTATTTATAGGTATCACTACATCCCAGGCTCCTTTATCAAAAAACTCAATCTCTACAATAGAATTGCCAAAATTAAATGTGCATCTGAAGGGAAATATAACTCCCCGAAAAGTGGTAACCTCTTTATTGGTTAAAGCATTAGCAGATTTGCTTACATATTGCCCACGGGTAACCTGGTGAGCGGTCATGGTGGTGGTGGTTTGAAACGTATTCCTGTTCAGAGATGCAGCGGTGGCAAGACTTTCAACAGTAACCGTTACAGCAGCTTCCTTGTCGCTCATCTTTTCTACCTGCACTCTTCCAATATCACTGGTAACATTGGTAATAACGTAAGGATTTTCATATTCACCCCTGTAATTGTCTTTTTTCCAATAACCCTGAGTCAGCCTTTCCGTTCCATTTTCGAAGTGGTGTAATTCTCCTTTACCATCTTTTAAGCCTTTTTTCCAACTACCATAATAATAATCGCCACTGCTCCAGGTGTATTTACCTTTTCCTTCGGGCAGGCCATTCTTAAACTCGCCATCGTACGTATTTATTCCAATGGCTTTACCAATGCCGTGTGCTTTTCCGTTTTTGCATTCACCGGTGTATGTGCCTTTCAAAGAATCAAGCCCCACTTTGCATGCTGCATCCTGTGCATGTATAAAGCTCACAGTAATTACACCTAATAAAATAAGCAGTAAATGTTTCATAATTGTTTGGTTGAATTAGGTTTTGGTTGAATAGATGTAATTTTATAAAAAATAAATAATTCCGATACACTTTTTATAAATATAATGTTTAATTATAAACTAAAACTGGTTTTTCTCGTTTTAACATTTTTTGTTGCAGGCAAATCGGCTGCCCAGTTTTTTCCTCCTCAAAATTATCCCGTAAATTTTTTTGCATACCCTGTGATGGCCAAAAAATCTTTGGTTGCCAATTTTGGCGAATTGAGGCCCAATCATTATCATATGGGGCTCGATTGCAGAACCGACCAGGTTCAAAACAGGAAAATCGTGGCTGCTGCAGATGGTTATATTGCCAAAGTAAAAATTGAACCCTGGGGTTTTGGCAGGGCAATTTATATTAATCACCCCAACGGCTTAACCACTTTATATGCCCACCTAAATGATTTTTATGATGGCCTGGAAGCATACATAAAGCAGCAACAGTATACACTAAAAAGCTGGGCCGTTAACCTGGATGTACCGGTAAATTTATTTCCTGTAAAAAAAGGGGATACGATCGCATTAAGTGGTAATACAGGTGGCTCACAGGGACCGCATCTGCATTTTGAAATAAGAGATACAAAAACCGATAAAGTGTTAAACCCATTATTATTTGGTTTTGACATACCGGATACCATAGCGCCTTTTATTAGCAGATTAGCGCTTTATGACAGGAATCTAAGCACCTACGAACAAAGCCCCCGGACCTTTGCACTTAAAAAAACAAAAGATACTTTTACTACAAACCCGCCTTTGATAATCGTCAACAGCAACAGGGTGAGTTTTGGCATTACTGCAACAGACCGTTTTAACGAAAATGCAAACCGGAATGGCATTTTTGAAACTGTTCTTTTTGAAAATGATAATCCTGTACTAGGCTTTCAGTTAGATAGTATAAGCTATAGCGAAACCCGCTATTTGAATGCCCACATCGATTATAAAGCAAGAAGCAGCGGTGGCGGGTTTATAGAACATGTTTCAAAATTACCAGGGCACAATAACACCGTATACAAAACAACTTATGGCGATGGCGTTATTTTGATTAATGATACCGGTATTCATAAATTTAAAATGGAAGTTAAAGATGCACATGGTAACACATCCGTATTGAGGTTTGCTATAAAGCGAAATATGAATTTTGTTGAACCGCAAAAGAATTACCCGCCAAAATATTATCAGCAACAAATTTTTCACCCGGGTTTTATAAATCTTTTTGAAAATGACGGCATACGTTTTCACCTGCCTCAAAACTGTTTATACGATTCCATACATTTTCAATACAACGAAATTATCCCCCAACAAGGTTATACTATTTACCAACTTCATAATACAAGCGTTCCTTTGCAAAGCTATTTCCCTATTACCATAAAAGCTGCCACCGCTTTACCCCATAAAATGATCATGCACCGTTTTGCAAATGGCAGGCACGATTATGCCAGAGCTGAGGAGGTCACCAACGGTAAAGAGCTGGGTTGGTACAGGGCCAGTTTCCGTGACTTTGGCAGTTTTCAACTGATGATCGATACCATGCCGCCAATCATTACACCCATCGGCTTTAAAAATGGTATGAACGCCCGTAAACAAAGCCGGATTGTTTTTGTTGTGAGAGATAATACTGAAGAAATAAAATTTACTGCAACACTTGATGGCAACTGGCTGCGTTTCAGCAATGATAAGGGCAGCAGGTTTATTTATGATTTTGATGAGATGTGCCCGCCAGGAGAACATGAATTAAAAATTGTTGCAGAAGACCAGGTAGGGAATGTGTCGGAAAAGGTTTACAAGTTTACTAGATAAGAATCAGTGATCTGTTAATTGTTAATAGGATTGGCAGCTGAACGAATAACGGATTAACCAATTAACGGATTAACGGCCACCATGACACATCTTACAGAGGGCTCGAAAGCCCCGGCATTTAAAGGCAAGGACCAGAACGGCAAACCAGTTTCGCTAGCTGATTTTAAAGGTCAAAAAGTAGTTTTATATTTTTATCCCCAAGATGATACACCTACCTGTACCGTGCAGGCCTGTAACCTGCGTGATAATTTTGGGCTGTTGAAAAAGAATGGCTTTGTTGTATTGGGTGTTAGCCCCGATGAAGAAAAAAAGCACAAAAAATTTGAAGCGAAATATGATCTGCCTTTTACCCTCATCGCAGATGCGGATCATAAAATTATTGATAAATATGGTGTTTGGGGAGAGAAACAGTTATATGGCAGAACATACATGGGCCTGCACCGTACTACATTTTTAATTGATGAACAAGGAATTATCCGCAAAATATTCCTCAAGCCAAAAAGCAAACAACACACCGAAGAAATTTTAAAGGCCTGGTCTGAAATTGAGCAATAAAAATTTCATAATTAAAGAAAATTCCTGGCTGGCTAAACTGGCCGCATTAAAATTAGGCACCAGGGCCGTAGCCATGGTGTTGGGCAAAACCATTCACCTCCACAATACCAGCAAAGCTGCATTTTTAAGTGATGAAAGATGGTTAAAGCATGAGCTTTGCCATATTAAGCAATTTAAAGAGCATGGCTATGTTGTGTTTATTATTAAATACGTTGGGGAAAGTATCATAAAGGGTTATTATAACAACCGTTTCGAAGTAGAAGCAAGAAAAGCTGAAGAATTATGATGCCAAACTAAATTTCATTTAAGGCCATGGTGCGGTAGCTGAAATTCAAGCAAGGTCCTGTGCGTAAGGTTTTGGCACATCCCGATTGAATTAATTACAAAATCTTATCGGGGTAATACCCATTCCACTTCCCCAAAATCAAATTCACGTTCCATCGCATCCACAGTTATGAGCTTACCTTGTGGTGATACTTCTTTTATAACCGTCTTGAATTTAACTCCACCTTTTCTTAGCGTTACTGACTCATTTAATTTATACAAGTGTCGATTATATTGCTGTAATATCTTGTCCATGGTTGTTGTTGCCGATAAGTGTTGCATAACTAGCGCATGCAGTTCTTTTGCCAGCACCACGGCATCAAAAGTTTTACCCGTGATCTGCTTCAGCGAAACAGGATTAACCAGGTCTGTATTAAATGCTGTTTGGTTGATATTAATACCTATGCCTACCACAGCCCATCTCCATGCGTTGCCCTGAAACTTATTTTCAACCAGTATTCCTCCTGCCTTTCTGTCACGCCAAAACATATCATTGGGCCATTTTATTTTCATTTCTTCGCCGGCATAGGTTTTTAAAAACTCAAGACAGGCCAGTGCAACAGCCGCACTTAAATAAAACTGACTGATCATTGCTTCACCTGATCCTGCCAAAAACCGCCCGGGCTCTAACACAACGCTCATGGCAATATTCTTTCCTTTTTCGCTGGTCCAGTGTTTACCCCTTTGCCCTTTCCCTGCTGTTTGGTGGGTTGTAAACCATGCACTGCCGTGTTTTGCCAATCCATCATGCACCTGCTGCATGGCATAGTTATTGGTACTGTCCACGGTATTTAAAATGGTAAAAAGCCCGTCTTGGGTCATAATAATTCAAATGGCTAAGAAGTGTTACTTTTGCCAATATTTGCAAGCTACGAGCTGGTTCATAAAAAACAATAACAAATCCTGTATTGGCAACAAGATGCTGCACAGGTAGCTAAATTAAAAATCACAACAGAATTGAATAATTTAAACGCATTAAGTACCCGTAAAAAAAATACGATTGTACGGGTAACAAGGAACAGTAAAATTTTCAAAACGATCATCCACGCTATACAGGAAAAAAAGGGCGAACATATTGTAAGTCTTGACCTGCGGAAAATTCCCGAAGCAGTTGCCGATTTTTTTATAATTTGTCAGGCAGGTAATACTACCCAGCTACGGGCCATTGCCGATTTTATTGAAACTGATGTAAAAGAAAAATGTTTGGAAAGCGCCTACAAACACGAAGGCCGCCAAGGACAGCAATGGATCCTGATCGATTACGTAAATGTGGTTGTTCATATAATGCTGCCGGAGCCCAGGAAGTTTTATCAATTGGAAGAAATGTGGAGCGACGCCCCTGTAATGGAACATTAATAATAAAGATCGGTCCGATAGCCATCGGATTTAAAATAATAACCAAACACAAACGTCTATTGTTATCATGTATCAACAGTACACGGTACCTAAAACAATAGCACAAAAGAAATATGAATCAGCAAGACAGCAAAAAGAAATTCAATCCGGATAACATACCTCCAAAAGGAGATGACAAGAAAAAACCAAAGTTTAATATCTATTGGATTTACGGTATTATTTTTCTTACAATTATTGCCTGGAATTTTTTTCGTACGGTAAATAGCGCCGGTATAGAAACTGACCAGCAAAAATTTTACGCCATGGTTTTGCAGGGCGATGTAGTAAAGATGAAGACCATTCGTAACAAAAAAATTGTACGGGTTTTTGTTAGTAAAGACAGCCTGACTGCTAAAGCAGGCTTTTATAAGCAGGCGCTTAACCTAAAACCTGAAGATAAGAATTACGATGCTGCTATTGCGGTAAAGCCAGATCAGCCCCAACTGTTTTTTAGTATTGTAGATGATAAAACATTTGCCACCCAAATGGCAGAATTTTATAAAAACAATCCCTCGGTAAAACAGCAGATACCGGATTCACCTGATGAAGAGGGTGAAATTTTCGGGCAGATCATCACTTCCTTATTACCCATTTTGTTGATAGTTTTACTATTTGTAATGATGATGCGTAAGGTTGGCGGACCTGGCGGTGGCGGTGGCGCTGGCGGTATTTTCAGCATTGGAAAATCTAAGGCAACGCTGTTTGAAAAAGGAACCAGGGTCAACATAAATTTTGGTGATGTGGCCGGCCTCGATGAAGCCAAGGTGGAAGTGATGGAGATCGTTGACTTCTTAAAAAATCCAAAAAAATATACAGCACTGGGTGGTAAAATTCCGAAAGGTGCCTTACTAGTAGGCCCGCCGGGCACCGGTAAAACTTTATTGGCCAAAGCCGTAGCCGGCGAGGCGCAAGTTCCTTTCTTCAGCCTGAGCGGAAGTGATTTTGTGGAAATGTTTGTGGGTGTTGGTGCCAGCCGTGTGCGTGATCTGTTTAAGCAAGCAAGAGAAAAAGCGCCTTGCATCATTTTTATAGATGAAATAGATGCAATAGGCAGAGCAAGAGGGAAGAATATGATGATGAGTAACGATGAGCGTGAAAACACACTGAATCAATTGCTGGTGGAGATGGATGGTTTTGGAACCGATCTTGGGATTATTATTTTAGCTGCAACCAACAGGCCCGATGTACTAGATAGCGCTTTGTTGCGCCCGGGCCGTTTCGACAGGCAAATATCTATTGACCGTCCGGATCTGGTGGGAAGGGAAGCGATTTTTAAAGTGCATCTGGGCCCCATTAAAATTTCTGAAACATTAGACATACACAAACTGGCCGAACAAACACCGGGGTTTGCCGGTGCTGATATTGCCAATGTTTGTAACGAAGCCGCATTGATCGCTGCCCGTAAAGGAAAAGAATCTGTTGACATGAGTGATTTTCAAGATGCCATAGATCGTGTGATCGGTGGATTGGAGAAAAAGAATAAGATCATCTCACCTGAAGAAAAGGAAATTATTGCTTACCACGAAGCCGGCCATGCTATTTGCGGCTGGTACCTGGAACATGCGTATCCTTTATTAAAAGTAACCGTAGTACCAAGGGGTTCAGCAGCTTTGGGATATGCCCAATACACACCTAAAGAACAGTATTTGTACAATACCGATCAGTTGATGGACCAGATCTGTATGACCCTGGGTGGCAGAGCCAGTGAAGATATTTTCTTCGGAAAAATAAGCACGGGTGCCAGCAACGATTTACAGCAGATCACCAAGATCGCTTACAGCATGATCACCGTTTATGGTATGAATGATAAAGTTGGCAATATCAGTTATTACGACCCTAGCCAGGAAAACGTTTTTACCAAACCCTTTAGTGAAGAGACCGGGAAAATGATCGATGAAGAAGTGCGTAAACTCATAGCCAATGCTTACCAGATCACTAAAAAACTTTTGATAGAAAAGAAAGGTGATGTAGAAAAACTGGCCAAGGAATTATTAAAGAAGGAAGTGTTGTTTAAGAGCGATGTCGAAGCTTTGATCGGCAAAAGGCCTTATGAGGAAAAGAAACTGTTAGATGTGGTTGTTGAGCCAAAGGAAATACTTAATGAAGAACCTTCAACCGAACTGCCGGAAGAATTAAAAACACCGCCGGCAATATAATGGTAATAGTTTTAAAAAATTAAAGCTGCCAGTCTGACCATATCGAAGGCGGGGTTAATATAAGGTAGTTCTTTTATAATCTTATCATGGCTGTATCTCCTGCAAAAGAAAATATTTTAAAAAAGATCAGGCAGGCACTGAGTAACCCGGTGCCGTTGCCTTTTCCTCAAAGCGAGGGAACCAATTCCGTTTTTCATCCGGCGACCGATAGCCTGGACGTTGTTTTTGCGCAGGAGTTCATTAATATGCAGGGCAAGTTTGCCTTTTGTATAAATGAGGAGGAGATGTTACAGCAGCTTGAACAACTCATCACCGAAAAACAATGGTCAAAAATTTATTGCAATACCGATAAATGGAACGAAAAATTCAGCAACACCATTAATTTACCTGGCTGCGATGCTTCTATTACCGATTGCGAATTTTTAGTTGCCCGTACCGGTACTATTGTTATGAGCACTGCACAGCAAAGCGGCCGTACGGTAAGTGTTTATGCGCCCATACATATCTGCATTGCTTATACCAACCAATTGGTGTACGATGTAAAAGATGCTTTACAAAGTTTAAAAGAAAAATACGCCGGCCATATTCCTTCGCTAATCACTTTTGCTACCGGGCCCAGCCGCACTGCAGATATTGAAAAAACACTGGTTACAGGCGTACACGGCCCCAAAGAGGTTTATTGCTTTCTGGTCGAGGCTCCGTAATAATTTTTGTATATTTGGCTAATGAATATTTCAAAAACCTATAGAGTAGTTTTGCGTAAAGAACCTGAAGGAACTTATACAGCCATAGTTCCTGCTCTGCCGGGTTGTGTTACCTGGGGAGAAACTATTGAACATGCTATGGAAATGGTTAAAGAAGCTATTGAAGGTTATATTGAAGTTTTAAAGGAAGAAGGTGAACCGGTGCCTGATGATAATGAGACATTAGAATACTCTTTGCAACTGTCTGCATAAAAGAAGGCGTAAATTTACCTGAAATTTTCTGCTGCTGATTTATTATTCTTAAATGCTTCCTACTTTTGTTTCATGAATCAGAGCCCTCAACATTTAATAAAGCTATTAGAGTTAAAAGGGTTTCTGTTGAAAAGAGTTACCGGCAGCCACCATATTTTCTTCCATCCTGAATTAAGAAAAACTATAGTAGTACCTGTGCATGGAAAAAGAGATATTCCCAACGGAACGTTTTTAAACATTATTAAACAAGCCGGTATTTTAAAAGAAGAAATTTAAAAATGATTAATGAGACCTATAAATTATTTGTTTACGGTTCACTGCGAAGCGGTTTTCATAACCCGGTGTATGCATACCTTACCAAATATTTTCATTTACTGGGCGAAGCAGTGGTAAAAGGCAAACTGTATGACCTGGGCGAATACCCCGTTGCTGCTGCCACTGCTGAGGATAAATTTATTTCAGGCGAACTATATTGCATAAATAACCCGCTTGAATTTTCATGGGCCATTGGGCAGCTGGATGACTACGAGGGCCTGAATACGGAAGAAGGTGAAACCCCTTTGTACAAACGTGAAGAAGTGATTGCATATCAAAAGGGCGAGCCACATACGGCATGGATATACTGGTATAACAAAGACCTGGCAGGTAAGCCGGAAATTGAATCCGGGGATCTTTTGCAATACTTGCAAGAAAAAAATAAACCCTGATTTGCATGGAGGTTCCGCATAACAAAAAAATTTACTTCCTCTCCGATTTTCATTTGGGCGCACCCAACGTTGCTGAAAGCCTTACCAGGGAAAAAAAAATAATCCGGTTTTTTAACGAGATAAAAGAAGACGCTGCACAGATATTTATTGTGGGTGATCTTTTTGATTTTTGGTACGAATACAAAAAAGTAGTACCCAAGGGCTATGTACGCATACTTGGCAAACTGGCGGAATTAACGGATGCAGGAATACCCATTCACTTTTTTGTTGGCAACCACGATATGTGGATGAAAGATTATTTTCAGAAAGAACTTAACATACCGGTGTATTTTGAACCGATGGAATTTAAATTTAACGGTAGAAAATTTTTGATAGGTCATGGAGATGGGCTTGGGCCCGGCGACCATGGTTATAAGTTCATTAAAAAAATATTCCGGAATAAAGCCTGCAGCTGGTTATTTGGCATATTGCCTCCGTATGTTGGCATGGGCATTGCAGATTACTTCAGCAGAAAAAGCAGGGCGCAAGCCGGGCAAACCAAGGAAGTATTTTTAGGCGAAGACAAGGAATGGTTAATATCTTATTGCAAAGAGTTGTTAAAAAAAGAATTTTATGATTACATGATATTCGGGCACCGGCATTTGCCTATCGATTTTAAGCTAAATGAAAAAAGCAGGTACATCAATTTGGGAGATTGGATCAAATACTTTAGTTATGCTGTATTTAACGGAGAAGTTATAGAATTAAAGTACTACGAAAAATGAAGAACTTAAAAACCATATTACCTTTTCTGTGCTTCTGTGTTTCGGTGGCAAAACCCTTTTCTGCGCAGGCGCAAAATGATTCTTCATTTCAATTCCTCAAAACCATTAAAGGCAGTTTTACTTATTTTAATGTAGACAACCTGGATAATATTTACCTCATCACCAAAAATAACCAGCTTAAAAAAATAAATGCCAACGGAGATTCAGTTGCAGTTTTCAATGATGTAAAAAAATATGGGAATCCTGATTATGTGGATGTTACCAACCCGTTAAAATCATTACTCTACTATAAAAATTATTCAACGGTTGTGGTACTGGACAGACTGCTTACCCAACGCAACACTGTAAACCTGCGTAAACAAAATATCTTCTATGTAAATAATGTTACACTCTCCTACGACAATTATATGTGGATCTTTGATGAAGAAGATTACAGGCTGAAAAAGATAGATGAGGAAGGAAAGATCATTCAATCATCTACCGACTGGAGAATGTTGTTTGATACGGTACCAGCACCGGTAAAAATAATTGACCGAGATAATTTTGTTTACCTCTACGACCCCGCAAAAGGCTTTTACATTTTTGATTATTATGGAGGGTTTAAAAACAGGCTTGCTTTTTTAAACTGGACAAATGTGGAAGTGAATGGCAGCACAGTTTATGGCTTCGAAAGCAGTAAACTTTACAGTTACCAACTGAAATCGTTGCAGTTGAAAACATACCAATTACCTGCATTTTTCGGTAAATTCATTTCTATAAAAGCCATGAATGGTTTTGTGTATTTACTTAACGAAAACGGCTTGAATATTTACCAGTTAAAATGATCATTGATTCAGGATTGCCGCCAGTTCTTTATCCCACTTACCGGTTTTACCATATTCAACAACACGATCAACTTCCTTTCCGTCCTTCATTACAATAATGGTGGGCACCAGTTTAATATTAAATGCCGCTGCAATGCTGCCAAGCGATGTTTTTGCCCGGTCTACGCCAAATAGCGTAACGGCATTATCCGAAAACCCGCTTGCTTCCTGCAACTTAAAGAACTTGGGTAAAATAAACTGTGTGTCTTCGCACCAGGTACCGCCAAAGATCACGAACTGGTATTTGCCCTTCGCTCTTTCAAAAGCATTCAGTGTTGCTGAATCGGGCTTATAACCTCCCTGGTTGGGGCCAAACCATTTAAATGCAGTATCATTCTGTATCTGGTATTTATTAATTAATCCTCTTACTATTTTTACTTCAGGATGTTTTGGCAGATCCTGGCTTGCTTCGTATTGTGCCTGTGCAAACAGTTCGGGTGTGGCCGCAATTAAGATCAGCATCAGCAAAAAATATTTTTTCATACTTATTATATTAGGAGAATAAATATCGTATCAAAAATACAACTGCAACAAATTATTATGTTAATAGGTGGTTATGGCTTTTAAAAAATAGTGAAGTTAAAAGTGGTTTAATAACACACCGGCTTCGACGAGCTCAGCCTGACAGCCTTTACGATTACAGATCGGCTTTTAATTCATTTAAAAACCCTTTCAATTTTTTTAAAGATTCTATCAAAGCAAATTTTTCATCTACTCTTTTATTCTGCTTTAAAAAATCTTTTGCGCCTTCCATTGTGTATTTTCTTTCACGCAATAAATGGTAGATCAGTTTCAGGTTTTTTATATCCTCCGGGCGAAAGAGTCTGTCGCCCTTTCCGTTTTTACGGGGTTTTAAAATATCAAATTCATTTTCCCAAAACCTGATGAGTGATTGATTTACCTTAAACATATTGGCTACAATGCCAATGGCATAATATTTTTTTTCAAACAACACGGCATCTTCCGGTATGTCTATAAGATCAGCTCCCGATTCTTTTTCCTTTAAACTCACCCTGCCACGGGTCAGTTTCTTATTATCTCCTTTGGCTTTTATTTTATCGGGTGCTGGTTTCTGTATTGCAACAGCCTTGGCAGCGGCTGTTTTTGAAACCGGCTCCTCTTCAAATGCAAACGATATTTGTTTTAAGGCCATAATTAAAATTAGTCAAAACTTTTTGCACTTCCCATAGCCGCTAATTTTAGCACGCGGTCGTATTGCTCTGCATTCAGGTCATTAAAGAAAAAGTAAACGGGGTCAACCGGGCTACCATTGATATGCACTTCATAATGACAATGTGGGCCGGTACTTGCACCCGTACTGCCAACCCAACCAATTATTTCGCCACGCTTTACACGCTGGCCGTTTCTTATTTTAATCCGCACCATGTGTAAATATTTTGTTTCGTATCCATACCCATGGTTAATAACTACATAATTACCTGTGCCTGTGCCTAGCCCCGCTGTAGTTACCACTCCATCGCCGGTGGCATAAATAGGTGTGCCTTGCGGTGCGGTAAAGTCCAGGCCCGGGTGCATTTTAGCAATACCGTAAATAGGGTGAATACGCATACCAAATCCACTGGCAATACGATTAAGTTGCTTATTGCTTACTGGTTGTATTGCCGGAATACTGGCCATTTTTGTTTCCTGATTGTTAATCAGTTTTTCAATGGCATTGTAACTTTGAAACTGGTATGTAATACGTGCCGTAATATTATTCAGCGTTTTTGCAATCTCCAGACCTAGTTCGTCTTCATTTAATAAATTAACCTTTGCAATTTCTTTATTTTTTTCAATGGCTTTTGTCCGGGCACTGTCGCTTAAAGGATTGGCTTCAAAAATAGAACGATATACGTCATTATCCCTTTTCTCCAGTTCGGCCATTTGTTGCTGTAAGGTTTTGGTTTTTGCGGCCAGTGTACTATAATTGTCTTTAATGGCTTCATACTTCAGTTCAGTTTCTCTATCAATTGCACGTGGAAAAAAACTGGTGTATGCCCATATAATAAGTGCCGATGTAACTAAAGCTGCCGAAATAAAACCAAACACACGCAAGAGCTTTACCCGAAGGGGTGTAACCAGCTTCTCGTAACGAAGTGTATGCGTATTATAGTAGTATTTGATTTTTTTCATGCTAACTTCCAGTTCCCTCAGCTTTGAAGAGGGGTTGGGGTGAGGCCGCAATTTCTTTACCTTTGCAACCGTTGAACAAAAGTTTACAAATATAGCCCCATAAATCACAAAAATCAACCTGTTTAAACAATTGTCTTATGATGACGAGTGCTGCGATACGACAACAATATCTTGACTTTTTTAGATCGAAAGAACATGCTATTGTTCCTTCTGCGCCTATCGTTGTAAAAAACGATCCTACGTTGTTATTTACCAATGCAGGTATGAACCAGTTCAAAGATTATTTCCTTGGTAATAAACAAGCACCAAATAAACGGATTGTTGATACCCAAAAATGTTTACGTGTTAGTGGGAAGCACAACGACTTGGAAGAAGTGGGTGTAGACACTTACCACCATACCATGTTTGAAATGTTGGGCAATTGGAGCTTTGGCGATTATTTTAAGAAAGAAGCTATTGCCTGGAGTTGGGAACTGCTCACCGATGTTTATAAGCTGGATAAAGACAGGTTATACGTTACAATTTTTGAAGGCGATGATAAAGAAGGTTTACCTAAAGATGAAGAAGCTTACAACGAATGGAAAAAAGTAATTGCAGAAGACAGGATCTTACTCGGTAATAAAAAAGATAATTTTTGGGAGATGGGTGATACCGGCCCATGCGGCCCATGCACAGAGATACATGTGGATTGCAGAACTGAGGAAGAAAGAAAAACTGTTGATGGAAGTACACTAGTGAACAATGATCATCCGCAGGTAATAGAAATTTGGAATAATGTATTTATTCAATTCAACCGAAAAAAAGACGGCAGCCTGGAAGAATTGCCTGCAAGGCATGTGGATACCGGGATGGGGTTTGAAAGACTGGTTCGTGTGATCCAAAAGAAAACATCAAATTACGATACGGATGTTTTTACAGGAACGATTGAAGCCATAGAAAAAATTACCAGCAAAAAATATGATTACAGCGATACCAAAGAAGCCGTTGCTTTCAGGGTTATTGCCGATCATATACGTGCCATAAGTTTTACCATTGCTGACGGACAACTTCCTTCAAACACAGGCGCTGGTTATGTTATACGACGCATATTGCGCAGAGCCGTTCGTTACTATTATTCTTATTTAGATTACAAACAACCTTTGTTGCATCAACTGTTGCCGGTTATTGCAAAGCAGTTTGAAAATGTTTTTCCGGAGTTGACACAGCAGTTGGATTTTGTGAGTAAGGTTGTTAAGGAAGAAGAAGATGCATTTTTAAGAACCGTTGATAATGGTTTGTCAATGCTTGACCAGGCATCTAAAAATATTTCCGGAGAAGAAGCATTTAAACTGTACGATACATTTGGCTTTCCACTTGATCTTACCAAATTGGTAGCAACAGAAAAAGGCTTAACGGTTGATGAAAAAGGCTTTGAAATTGAAATGCAAAAACAAAAAGACCGCAGCCGTTCTGCGGCAGTTTTAGATACAGAAGATTGGATAGTCCTGAGCGAAGTCGAAGGAAGTACTGATGACAGTGTTGAGCGAAGTCGAAACACGGGTTTTGTTGGCTACGATACTTTAGAAACAACAGCAAAGATTGTAAAGTACCGCAAAGTAACCGGTAAAGGAAAAGAATTGTACCAGATCATTTTAGACCAAACAACTTTTTATGCCGAAAGCGGTGGACAGGTAGGTGATTCCGGGGAATTCAAAATT
The DNA here is from genome assembly GCA_031416815.1 of Chitinophagaceae bacterium. Lineage (GTDB taxonomy): Bacteria > Bacteroidota > Bacteroidia > Chitinophagales > Chitinophagaceae > Ferruginibacter. The sequence goes on along the minus strand of JANOUJ010000481.1, from coordinate 2,875 downwards.
CAAAATTCAAAAGTAAAAATTGTAGACACTAAAAAAGAGAACGACCTTATCATCCATTTCGCAGAGTCTGTTCCGGAAGATATGAGCGGCGAAGTAATTGCTAAAGTTGATGCAATAAGAAGAAAAGATATCACCCTTCACCATAGCGTAACACACCTGATGCATGCAGCGTTACGCAATGTATTGGGCAAACATGTAGCGCAAAAAGGCAGCTTGGTAAATGAAGAGCATCTTCGTTTCGACTTTAGCCATTTTGCAAAAGTTACGGATCAAGAAATCGAGGCTGTTGAAAAATTAGTGAATGAAAAGATAAGACAAAACATACCGGTTGTTATAAAATCAATGAATAAAGATGAAGCTGTCGCGTTAGGCGCTATGGCTTTGTTTGGTGAAAAATATGGCGATGTGGTACGTGTGGTTATTATGGATGATAACTACTCCATTGAATTATGCGGTGGCACGCATGTGGGTAGCACCGGCGAACTAGGTTTATTTAAAATAAAAAGCGAAGGCGCTGTGGCTGCAGGTGTAAGAAGAATTGAAGCTGTTTGTGGTAAAGCTGCAGAAGATTTAATTAATACCACATTTGTGGAAATTGGAATAATTAGTGGCTTGCTAAAAAATCCAAAGGATATCAGTAGATCCATTGAAAATCTGCAAAGCGAAAATGCCTCTTTAAAAAAACATATCGAAGTATTGGAAGCAAGGCAATTAGTTATTATTAGAAATGAACTGCTGCAAAAAGATGAGATCATTAACAATGTAACTTTTGTGGGAGAGATCATTGAAGTAAGCAATGCCGATGCGTTAAAAAAACTTTGCTTCGACCTGAAAAATAAATTACACGATCATGTGGTTGTTTTATGCGCAAATATTGATGGGAAGCCTTTTGTCGCCATCGGCATTAGCGATACAGTTGTGGTGGCTAAAAATTTAGACGCCGGAAAAATAATAAAAGAAAATGTAGCTCCTTTAATAAAAGGCGGTGGCGGCGGACAAAAGAACCTGGCAACTGCCGGCGGACAAGATGTAAGTAATTTGAGAGCAGTAATTGAAAAGGTAAGATCATTGTTGTAATCTACTTCGATGCATATCATTTTTGAAACACCCCGCCTCATCCTTCGCCAATTCACCGAAGCCGATGCACCATTGATCTTATCGTTTAACAGCGATCCGGAAATTGTAAAGTATGTGCATGAACTTACATTAAAAACGGTGGAACAGGCAGAGAATATCTTGCATGATATCATCTTACCCCAATACAAAAACAACCTTGGCCGCTGGGCAATTCATGTAAAGGAAGAGATGGACTTTATTGGTTGGTGCGGTTTAAAATACCGTCCCGAGCTGGATGAGATAGACCTCGGCTATCGGCTGGTGCAAAAAGCCTGGGGTAAAGGATTTGCTACAGAAGCTGCAGGGCACAGTTTAGATCATGGTTTAAATAACCTCCAACTTAATCATTTCGTGTAAATAGTGTAATTCGTCCAATTCATGTTTAAAAAATGTTAAAGCAAAAAAATAATATGCGAAATATTTCGTAATACAGAAAAAGTGCTTAGTTTTGTACTACTAAATATTTCGTACATAAAATATCAAGTCATGAAAAAAATTGTTTTTACCGCCGCTGCCATTTGTTTTGCAGCTTTTACAACAACCATCACTGCCCAGAATGATAAAATTACCAAAACTGAAAAAGAAAAAAAGCAGACCCAGGAGATCGTCATCCGAAAAAAAGGTGAAAAAGATACTAAGATCATTGTCGAGATCAAAGGCGATGCCATTACCATCAACGGCAAACCATTATCTGAATTTAAAGATGATGAGATCACTGTCAACAGAAGGAATGTAATTATCAGGGATGGAAAAGGCGAGACTCGTTTCAAGATGGCGCCAGGTGATCTTGAGGGATTCAGTTGGAGCGATGACAACGGAAAGCCCAGTGCTTTTTTAGGTGTTACCACTAAGTCTGATAATGATGGAAAGGAAGATTCCAAATCGAATGGAGCTGAAATCACCAATGTAACAAAAGAAAGTGCGGCTGAAAAAGCCGGGCTTAAAAACGGCGATATAATAACAAAGATCAATGATAAAAAAGTGGAGGATCCTGAATCTTTATCTGAGGTGGTAACTTCATTTAAACCCAAAGAAGAAGTAACTGTTCATTACAAGCGTGATGGCAAAGAAAGTTCAGTAAAAGCCACATTGGGCGAACGCAAGTCAGGTATGTCTTATTCTTTCAGCGGCCCCGATGGTATGGGAAAATCATTCAGCATGCCACGTATACAAACTGTTCCAGGCGTTGAATTGGGTGATTTAACACCAAGAGTCTGGTCACCGGGCGGTGGCAACAATTATCTTTTTGACACCTATCCCCGCCAGCAAAAGCTTGGCTTAAAGATCCAGGATACAGAAGATGGCAAAGGTGTAAAGGTATTGGATGTAGATAAAGATTCACCGGCTGAAAAAGCTGGACTTAAAAAAGATGATGTGGTTACAGAAATCGGTGGAACAAAAGTTTCTAATACGGATGAAGTACGTGAGGCTTTGCACGATAACATGGAAAAATCTGCTTACAATATTAAAGCTGGCCGTAATGGCAATGCCATGAGTTTTGATATTAAGATCCCTAAAAAATTAAAGACTGCTAATTTATAGTAGCATCTTTCCAGATGATAATATGGATTAGATGCTACTATGCCGACAGCAAAGAATAATTAACCAAATAATAGTATAATCGGCATAAGCCATGAATTAAGCATGAGCAGCGTCCTGAAATTTCAGGGCGCTTTTTTTATAGCATAGCTTTAACGCAGGTTGATTGCCCTTTGTCAATTACCTTTGTGCCCGTGAAAGAAAATGAAAAATACCAGGT
>JANOUJ010000480.1:0-5757 GCA_031416815.1 Chitinophagaceae bacterium | reverse complement strand
CTCAAATTAAAATTCAAGACAAACAAAGGTGATGAGATATTGGAAAGAGAACCGCTAATAATGGTAGATTATAGAGAACGGAGGTCTCTTTTCGGCACTGAAATTGACCGCTATGAGTGGTACGACTCTACTGAATTTGTGTACCTAAAAAAAGTTGCAGACCAGCCATATGAGTTGATTGAGCTGATGAAAGACTGCATTGCCGGGGATAAAAAGCCAACAGATTCGATCGTTAGAAAAGTTTTAGAACCAAAAGACAGTTTACCATCTATCGTCAAGATCATTACTCCTGAAAAGCCTCCAAGAAGTTTACCGCCCGTTACAGTGCCGGTTGAGAAAAAAACAGAGAATATTAATGTTCCTAAAACACTTGCCCAGCGAAAAAACAAAGAGCAAAAAAGCATTGTAGTAGATGTAAAGACCATTAATTTAAAAGTGTACGACAATGCAATTATGGATGGAGATACAGTAAGCATTTTGTACAATGGTAAAATGTTGCTTACGCATCAGTTGCTTTCAGAAAAAGGTATTGAACTAAATATTGAGCTGGATGAGAACCTGACCCGCCACGAGATCACTTTATTTGCCGAAAACCTGGGCAGCATACCGCCAAATACTGCTCTGATCGTTATTACGGCCGGTAAAAAACGATACGAATTATTTGCCAGCGCCAGCCTGGAAGAAAACGCTGTACTGGTTTTTGAATACAAACCGAAATAGCTATTGAAGGCGATCAATACAAGTTTTTACATTAATCAACTCCACCTTTTCTTGTTGGTGATCTTTGTTCGGGCCATTTGCCTGGTTCTCCTGTACGTGAATTTGCAGGCAATACAATTTTATCCCTGGGCATAGTTGCAGGGTCTTCGCAGGCCCTGTAAACAAGGATGGCAGTAAGGATAGCATTGTTCATTACATCATCAAAAACAATTTTATCATAAGTATCCCTGTTGGTATGCCAGGTATAACTTCCATACAACCAGCTATTGGAACTCAGGCTGAATGCCGGTACACCTGCAGCAACAAAAGATGCATTATCTGAACCACCACCCGCCGGAGAACCGGGAAATCTTGTTTCCAGCGCCTGTTTATAGTTAGCAGGTACACTGGTAAGCCACCGGCTTAAATATTCGTAGGAATGTAAAAACCCGGCACCGCCTAAAGTAACTACCCTGCCGGTTCCGTTATCCTGGTTAAATAATGCCTGCATGTTCTTTATAATTTCAGGATGGTCTTCAACATAAGCCCGGGAACCATTTAATCCCTGTTCTTCGCTTCCCCAATGCCCTACCAGGATCGTACGCTTAGGATTAGGATATATTTTTTTGAGTATTCGCATGGCTTCCAGCATCACCAATGTACCTGTGCCATTATCTGTGGCCCCGGTAGCACCATCCCATGAATCAAAATGTGCCGACATCATAACATATTCGCCGGGTTTTTCAGTTCCCTTTATTTCGGCTACCGTATTAAATGTAGGTACCATGCCAAGTTCTTTTGAATCGGCACGGATGCTGATCTTTGGATCTTTACCAGATTCTAAAAGCCTGTATAAAAGTGCGTAATCTTCCAGTCCAATATCCAATGTTGGTACCTTCTTTGTTTTTGCATCAAAAATTTTATTTACGCCAAAACCCGCTGACCAGTTAGAACTGATAATGCCAACAGCCCCGGCTTTTTCCAATGCCAAAGCAAGCGCCTTAGCGTTCAATCCGGTTTTGTTTATCCTTTTACGCCATGCCTCCGTTTGTTCGGTACGTTCCTTTTTCATTTTTTCTACCGATTCCTTTGTTCCAAATTCCGTCCAGTTATAATCAGGCCTGCCAGTTGGTTGTTTCATAGATATCAGTACAAATTTATCTTTCACCTTGGGGAGCCATTGCTGAAAAGCCATTGAATCTGCCAGGTCGGGTATGATCACCAGTTCGGCAGTTATTGTTTTACCATCGGTACTGGGGCTCCATGCCAACTGTGTTCCTTCAAGCGTTTTTATCCATGGCATGATCATATCTATATGTGTTATCCCCCTGTCCCATCCACGCCACTCACCCCATTTTTCATTGCGTGCCGTTAGTCCCCAGGTACCGTATTTGGCAACTGCCCAGTCGTGTGCCTGCTGCATTTTTGGTGAGCCCACCAGTCTTGGCCCGATACCATTTATTAATTCATTGGCCAGCGTTTCCAGTTGAGAATTTTCAGTTGCTTCTTTTACGATAGCCGCAGTAATAAGCGAATCCCTGCTCTGTGCAAAACTGCTATAGGCCTGCATCAAGCAAACCATCATCATAAATTTCAGTGTATTTTTCATAAATAGTAATTTGTGTGAGATGTTTTTAACGGTTATCTAAGTTAGGTAAACCATACAAGATTCTTAGCCGGAGTTATTATCAGTACACTCATGGTATTTATCGTTTCCCTTTGCCATTTGCCTGTAAATGCTTTTCTTTAAGAAACATTGCGGCCCAAACGCATTATTACCCAAAATTCAACTGCATGCAAACACTAACGCCCGTAAGGGCTGCTGAAAGAGAAATATTTATGGATGTGCTGAGAGGCTTTGCCATCCTGGGTATTTTTATCGCCAACCTTAATGGATTTAGCTGGTATAACGAAGGCGCCAAACTAACGGGACCCTATTTACTTCCTGATTTGGATCATAAAATGAGTTTTCTGCATCACATGTTGATCGAAGGAAAATTCTATTCCATCTTTAGCCTGTTGTTTGGCTGGGGCATTGCGCTGCAGATTAAAAAGGGGGTGGACAATGGCATTAACGCAATGCCAACAGTAAAAAGAAGGTTACTATTTATGTTATTGCTGGGCTTTTTACACCTCTTGATCTGGAATGGAGATATTGTTTTCTTTTATGCAATGCTTAGTTTCATACTCCTGCCCCTCCGCAAATTTTCCAATAAAACGTTGTTGATCACCGGGGCAGTGCTTATCCTGTCTCCCATATTATTGTATTGGTTAAAAATGACCTGGCCCGTACTTAACACACCGGCTCAACTATCGATTCAAACAGGAATAAAATTAGAAGGTGCACTTCTTGGTATAAAGAGTGAGGAGGAATTTATGAACATGATGCATAACGGTAATTGGTGGGACCAGCTAAGAGGCAATATTGGAGGCATTTTTTTCCGGTACCAGTATTTATTCTTTGTAAGCCGTATCCCAAAAGTATTGGGCGTATTTTTAATTGGTTATGTATTGGGCCGTTCAGATTTTTATAAAAATATAGGGCAGCACAAAAAACTCGTTTATTGGATAATCTCCCTGGGCCTGTTAATTGGCCTGCCCGCCAACTACATGCTGGCCAACTACATGAGCAATAACATGGGCGAATACTGGCAATTAAAAACAAAGGGCCTTTATCAAACCATTGCATATGCATTGGGTGTTGTACCGCTTTCGCTTGCCTATGTTGGATTGTTTATGCTGAGCTTTCAAAGTAATGCAGGTAAAAAAATATTATCGGTACTTGCCCCGGTGGGTAAGATGGCGTTTAGCAATTACATCATGCATTCTTTTATTGGAAATTTTGTTTTCCTTGGTGCCGGGCTTAATTATATGGGCAAGGTTGGGCCGGTTTACCTTACCCTGTTCGGGATTGCTGTGTTTATTGTACAGATCATTTTAAGCACCATTTGGCTAAAATATTTTAACTACGGGCCGGTAGAATGGTTGTGGCGGAGTGCAACCTATAAAAAATGGCAACCGATGAGAAAAACATTAAAGAACCCTAATTAATACAATCATGAAAAAAATTATTATCCTGCTTTTATTGCCCATGGCAATGAAAGCACAAAAGAATTATCCGGCATTATTGGATGACTATGCTCAGGCAGGTTTATCATTTATGTGATAGTGGGGTTTGCTGCGGCATTCTTATACAGGAATCTGAAAAATTAAAACCGGTACAAGAAAGTATGAGTGAAGAAAATAAGAACATAGAATTTGAACAACCTGCAGAAAATATTCCAGCAGACATACTTGCTGTTGATGAAACAAATACTGTTGAAGAACCTCAAACAACAAACGAAAAACAAGAAACTGAAAACATGGAAGTACACCACCACACCCATGCGCCTCACGGAAAGAAAAACTGGAAAAGTTATTTCTGGGAATTTTTAATGCTGTTCCTCGCTGTCTCATTGGGATTTTATGCTGAAAACACCCGGGAAGTTATGCTGCATAAAAAAGAAGTGAAGATACAGTTGAACTCTATGATATCCGATCTTCAATCAGATATTGTTCTTTTTGATTCGGTAGCAGACCGCAACACGTATGGTGCGCAAATGGCCGATTCATTGGTTGGTTTGTTACACTCGGATATTACAAATACTTCTGAGATTTATTTTGCCGCCAGAACTGTTACCGCCAATCTGGGCTATTATTACACCAATACAAAATCTTTTGATCAACTCAAGACCGCCGGGTTGCTTCGGTATATTAAAAACAAAGAATTGCTGGATAGTATCGGCGCATACTATGTTTCCTTTCACTGGCTTGCTAATCAAATTGACCTGCTGCGTCTTAAGCTTGATGCAATACACAAAGGAAATGCCCTGTTGTTTGACAGCTATGTTTTTCAGCAAATGATAAGTACAAGAATTATAGGTACTGCTAGTTTGGGCGGCCAGAGAACAACGCTCAACAAACCTGAGGAAAATCCGGATCTGCTTTACAATGATGCAAAGGATTTAAACACCGTATCGCTGAATTATCATTATTATTCCTCTACAATTAAATTTTATATCCGTATGGGTAATACCCTTCAAAACCGGGCAAAAAAACTTATTGAAGCGATTAAAAAAGAATACAGGTTTGACTAAAAAATATATTTATGGAAGAAAACAAACCTATCAACAACGAAGAAGAAGTAAAGCCGCCAAACAATCCGCAGGATGCAGTGCATGAACAACCGTTGAACACTCCTTCAACTGAAGAAACCATTGTACCTGCTACTGAAACAACTTCCGAAGTTGAACAACCACAAAACACAAACTACAAACCTGAAACTGAAGATATGGAAGTACACCACCACACCCACGCTGCACACGGAAAGAAAAACTGGAAATCATATTTCTGGGAATTTTTAATGTTGTTCCTTGCAGTTACACTTGGGTTCATTGTTGAAAATCAGCGGGAGCATTACATCGAACATAAAAGAGCAAAGGATTATGCAATGTCGCTAATGGAAGAAGTTGCCGGTGATACCATTGCACTGAGTCAGTCTGTATCTTATTATAAAACGAAAACGGAAAGCATTGACACACTTATAGGTTTACTGGCTGGAAATGTTAAACAAATTCCGGGTGGTACGTTATATTATTATGCTGATATGTAAATTTATAATAATCAAATGGTTTTTAATAAAACAACTTTACAACAATTAATAAACTCAGGGGTTTTAAGATACTTTACTAATCGAAAAGTAGTAAAATGTATTGGTGAATACGACCAGGTTCTCCAAAAAGTTGAAAACTCCGGAATATCTGCTCAAACCATTTCTATGGAAACAAGAAAGCTGCAGTTTAAAATTTTTGACATCAGGTTTAAGAATATTTACAGCAATGGGCAATCTTTAAACAGCATCAGTTCCGACTCAATTCTTTTGATTAAAGAAACGCCATTTCCTTTAATTACCTACGAACCTGCTGTGTTATCAGAGTTTACAAGTTGGATTAACTTACGCCGTGCAAATCTTAAAGTTTATATGACTGTAAATTTAGCGGAAGCACAAAACAAAGCAAG
>JANOUJ010000479.1:0-6478 GCA_031416815.1 Chitinophagaceae bacterium | reverse complement strand
GTTGGCATGGCATCCCAGATAAATTTGCGTGAACTGCCCCATGCAAAATCACGTACCATATCGGCTTTAAATATCCAGGTTTTCTTTTGGGTTGATTTCGTTCTTTCCTTTGCAGTTGCTTCAGCAAGTGTTACAATCTCCGTAACATCTGTTGCAGTTTGCGCTTTTTGCCACCGTGCCATCTCAGTTGCTGATAAAACCTGTGCAAAGTTTTGTCCCATGCCGGTTGATAATACCACGTGATCTGCAGGAACCGTCATAGCTACTTTAAAATTGCCAAAGGTTAATGCAAACTCGCCACTGCCAACAAACTGGTGGTTTTGCCATCCCTGAAAATCACTGTACACACAAAGACGTGGATACCATTGGGCCATGGTGTAGAGATCGTTTCCATCTTCAGGAAAATTTTCGTAACCGCCACGGCCGCCGTATTTGGTTCTTTCAATAATATTATAGTTCCAGTCAACTTTAAAAATAATTTGCTGTCCGGGTTTTAATGCCTGCGGTAAATCGATACGCATCATGGTTTTGTTGATGGTATATGGAAGCGCTTTACCGGTTGCATCAGCAACCCTGGTTATATTAAAGCCGTATTCCCTGTCCTTATCTACCTTTCCGCTATACCTTACAATATCAGCCTCGCTAATTTGCCTGGGCATAGTATTGCTGCCCTGGTAACCTGAGTTATTGGTATTGCTGTGTTCGTTCTCATCCAACTGTAACCATAAATAAGTAAGCAGATCCGGTGAGTTGTTTACGTAGGTGATGGTTTCTCTGCCGATCAACCTACGATTGGCTTCATCCAGCTCACAGGTAATATCATAATCGCAGCGCTGCTGCCAGTACTTTGGCCCCGGTGCGCCACTGGCTGTACGATACTCATTGGGTGTTGGAAGAATGGTTCCCAACTGCTCAAACCGGTTACCATGGTTGCTGCCGGGATTATTTTTAATATCCTGGGCATTTACACTCATGCCGATGAAAAATAAAAAAACAAAAGCCAATAGTTGTTTCATGTCTATATTATTAAGTGTTTAATTTTTATGATAATAATGCAGGGAAACGTTCCCATGCCATTTTAAATGCAATACCTAAAGCAACCAGGGATAAAGCCCAAACCCACCATTTTCTTTTTAATCCCGCTTTATTAACTACCAGGAAACTTAAAAGCAAAATTGCTGCTACTACAACGATTTGTCCTGCCTCCAGGCCGAGATTAAATCCCAAAAGATTGCGGCCAATACTATCACCCTTTGCCATTATAAATCTTATGTAATTGGCAAATCCGAGTCCGTGTATCAATCCAAAGAACAAGGCTAAAAAATAATTCAACCTGAGTGATCGTGGCTGAAAATCTTTTTGAAAGAAATTAAACAGCGCTGTTGCAATGATCGTGCACGGGATCAAAAATTCTACCCAATTTGAATTTACCCTTACGATGTCAAATACACTTAGAGCTAATGTAACTGAATGGCCTATTGTAAATGCTGTCACCAGTATCAATACCTGTTTCCAGTTACCGATGAGGTAAATAGCTGCAAGTGCCAGGATAAACAACCAATGATCCTTCGCCTCCCATGCCATGATGTGTTGCCAACCCATTTCAAAATAAAAACCTAAATCCTGCATGAAAGGAATTATAATTGTTCGTTTACATTAGTTTTGTATTGCAATGTATCTTAAAGAAACAATTTTTTATCAATCAGTTAGCTAAATGGCAAGTATTTTATTTAAGTGGTTATTGATTGGGGGGCTGGTTTTCAATCCTTCCACAACAAATCATCCTATATATGTAAGTGTTACCGAAATTGAGCACAATGCCAAAGACAAAACACTTGAAATAAGCTGCAAGATTTTTACAGATGATTTTGAAAAGACGCTTAAATCAACATATAAAACTTATGTGGATCTGCTAAAACCGAAGGTTAAAAATGCCATGAATAAATTGGTGGCTGATTATGTGCAAAAGCATTTGTTGATAAGGGTGGATGGAAAAAATGCGGCTTTACAGTTTTTGGGGTACGAGCAGGATGAGGAGGGCATTGTAAGTTATTACCAGGTAAATAATATTGCGGCCCTGAAAAAACTGGATGTTACCAATAATATTCTATTTGAATTTAAAAAAGAACAACTCAGCATTATACATACCACTGTAAACGGGAATAAGAAAAGTACTAAGTTGGTTAATCCCGAAGACAAATACAGTTTTGAGTTTTGATTTTTTACTTTTGACTTTTTAATTCTAATCCTCCATATCCTCTTTAAGTTCTTCAGATATTTTCACGAGTAATTTATCAATACGCTGCCCGTCCATATCTATGATCTCAATATCAAATCCATTCCATTCAAAACGTTCTCCTGTTACAGGAATATGCTTCAGTTCGTGTAAAACAAAACCTGCCAGCGTATCAAAATCGTGTTCACCTTCATTCATCCACTCGGTTTTTTCAAACCTGCTTAAAAAATTGTAAAAAGGGATCTGGGCATCAACCAGGTACGATCCATCAGCCCGTTCTACAATCTCATATTCTTCCTGTCCGCTTTGGGGCACATCGCCCACAATGGCTTCCAGCACATCATTCAAGGTTATCATACCTTCCAACGTTCCGTATTCATTTACAATAAAACAGGTATGTATTTTTGTAGACTTAAATTTTTCAAGCAATTGGTAAGCACTGTTATTTTCGGGCACAAACATGGCTGGTTTGTACAGGTCTTTCATTTTTGTAGTAGCCGAAGCTTTTACAATATCCTTTACGTACACTACGCCTTTAATCTCGTCTACTACTTTATCGCAAATAGGATAAGTTGAGTAAGTAAGTACATCAAACCGGTCTTTAAAATCCTGAACCGTATGTTGCTCATCAAACCACACAATATCGGTGCGGTGTGTCATTAGTGAGGTTATATTCCTGTCGCCGAGGTGAAATAACCTTTCAATAATTTCTTTCTCTTCTTCTTCGATGGCGCCATGCTCACTTCCCTCTGCCACCATTGCCTTTATCTCTTCTTCGGTAACCTGGTTGTCGCTTACTTTAAGTTTAAAAAGTTTTACAATAATGTGTGTTGATGTAGTTAATAACCAGATAAAGGGAAAAGTAATTTTACTTAACCAACTCATGGGTTTTGCAAAATTTTTGGCCAGGTATTCAGGCCGGGACAACCCGATCCTTTTTGGGACAAGCTCTCCCAATACCAAAGAAAAATATGTAAGTATCACCACAATAACCGTGGTAGCAATGCCATTACTGTAATCCCTGCTCCATTCAAAACGGTTAAAATATTCAATGAGGGGCGTTTTTAAATTTTCGCCGGAGAAGATACCCGTTAAAATTCCAATAAGGGTTATTCCTACCTGTACAGTGGAGAGAAAAACATCGGGACTATTGGCCAGTTTTAATGCTGCTTTTGCTTTCTCATCTCCTTTATTTGCCTGCCCTTCCAATCTTGCTTTACGGGCCGAAACCAATGCAATTTCAGCCATCGAAAAAACTCCATTAATAAGTATCAGCCCGAATATTATCAGTATTTCCGTCATGTAATTTTAAACTCAACCGCAGGTTTTATTAAACAGTTGTGGTGCAAATATCCATAATCTATATTAAACCACCGTTTTGGGTCAAAAAGCGGTGGTAACAATGCTGAAAAATTATGCAGAAAAATCGTGCTTTCCAGCATTAAGCCGGTTACTGAGATAAGCAGTACCGTAACCCAGCAGGCAGCCCAGAATAGCGCCTCCCAAAATATCTCCGGGATAATGCACACCCACGTAAATTTGTGCATAGCCTATAAAAATCGCCCACACAAATAACAGCAACAGCCATTTACCCAGGTATTTTTTTAGGGCAATATAAAAAAACATGGCGAGGGCAAAATGATTGGTGGCATGGGAGGAAGTGAAGCTGCCATTGCCTGGCCGGTAATGTAACAGGTACCTGAGCGTATTTGCCATATCCGGATCGTTACAGGGACGTAACCGGTCAAAATAAGGTTTAACGATCTTGCTACTAATGCCATCTGCAAGAATGATGGTAATGATGCTAAAAACAATGATCCAAAACGCCTGCTTTTTAAAATTTATTATTATCAGCAAAAACATAAAAACATAAAACGGTACCCAGAGTGTAGAGTTCCTTAACCAAGGCGTTAGCCAGTCAAAAAAAGGGTTTGTCCATTGCCCGTTTAACAGTTTAAAAAGTTCTTTATCCAGATGAATGAGTTGCTGCATGGCAGAATCGTAAAAAAAATTTTATTTAAAAGTAAAGAAATTATTTGCCAAAAAGTTCCATATAAAAACGATCATGATCGCCAGCAATTTTGCCAGGTAAAAATTTTTATCTTTTTTTTGGTGAAAAAAATACAGGAACGTTGTATTTAGCAATAACCCGATCAAACTTACTGTAACAAATATAATAAACTCTTTTAACCACAAAGGGTTGCTGCTGGTAAATGTCCACCGACGGTTGATGCTGTAATTACAAATAACGGCCAGCGTAAAACCACAACTATTGGCCAGGTATTTATTCCATTTTAGTTTTTCCTTGCATACCCATGTTGTTCCAAAATCTATCAACATGCCAAGGCAACCCACCAGGCCAAATTTTATCATTTTAATGATGAAAGGATACATGAAATGTTATTTTGGATGAGTGTTCCGGGTTACCAATACAATTGCAAAGGTATCCACTACGCTCTTTCTTGTTTTATGATTGATGAACGTACCATTAACCTGGCTTACATGGAAATAAGGAAAGGTCTTTAATGAAGTTAATCTTACCGAATCCGTATTGATATCTTTAAGATCCTGTACCGCAGAAAATAAATACATGGAATCATTTGCTGCAATATTATTTATGGCGGTTGAGTCAGGATTACTGTAATCCGTTTTTCCATCATAATAAAAATCAAAACTGGTAGAGAGGCATTTGTATAAAGTTACCTTGGGTTGGGCTGGTTGCTGACTTAGCCATTTACCCGCCATCATGCCGGCCTGGTATTTTAATAATGATGGATAAAAAAGGCAATTTAAAAATACGGCCAGTAATAAAGCAAATCCAATATTCTTCTTAAGCAACGCCAGCAAGTTATTACCGGGGTTATAAGAGAGAAGTACTACAGCAATTACAGCAAGTACTGCTACAGACCAAAAGCTATCGAAAGAATAGAAGACAATGATCAAGACAATAGCAGCAACCAATAAAACAAATAATATGGTTTGAAAAACATTGACTCGTTTCATTGCCTTTTCCGAAACGCCTTCCAACAGGTAAGCAGCCGTCATCATAGCAAAATGCGGAAACAGAATTACGATGTAATGCGGGAGCTGAAATTTGGAAACAGTGAACATCATAAAACTAAACAAAGCGCTGCCGCCGATGATCCATCTTTGTAAAGCCGGCTCTGCCAATTTTTTTCTTTTGAAGAAATTTATCACAGCCAGCAAAAGCAATATTGACCATGGAATAAAAGCCCACAAAGTGGTATGCAGAAAAAAAGAAAGATCGCCTTTACCGGTAATGGGGCCATTATTAAAAAAGCGGCCAAACTGGCTATCCCAGAAAAAGAACCGCAGTCCGGATACGTTTGTTGAACCAAAAACCACTTTCTCAGGATGCAGGTCAAATTGCAGGTAAAGTGAATAAAGTTCCGGTAAAATAAAAATGAAAGTGAGCAATACAAAAAGATACCATTTGGGCTTTATAAATTCTTTCCACTGTTTTGTGCGTATCCAGTAAATTACAAAACCAACTGTAATAGTAATTAGAACAAAAATACCCTTTGTCATGGCAGCGCAGGCAGCAAATAAAGCGGCCGCAACCATATGCCAGAACCATTTGGGTTCAAATGCCCGGTACATATGATACATGGCGGCCAGCACAAATGCGGTGAGGTAAATTTCAACTTTACCATCAAAATTTGAAATGATGATATGCAAAGCACTGCCATAGATCAATGTAGCCAGCCTTGCTGTTTCTTTTGAATAAATAACTGTTGCCAGCCGGTAGCAATAAAAGATTGAGACTATAAATAAAATAAAAGAAGGAAGTTTATAAGCAAAAGCAGTGAAACCAAATATTTTAAAACTGATAGCAGCTAACCAAAAAGGCAGGTGTGGCTTGTCCAGCCAATCGGCACCGTTTACCCATAAAAAAAGCCAGTTGCCACTTTTTCCAATTTGCTTGGCCAATGCTGCATAAATGGTTCCATCAGGCTCCATGATCTCATTGAACAAGCCAGTAAAATTTAAACAGATAACAAGCCCCAGTAAAAATAGAAAGGAAGTTTTTGAGAGCTGGTTTGTTGGCATGAAAAACATTTTTTAACCGTGTCAAATATATTGATTAATCCTTTAGGTCAAATTCCGGTATCTGATCAAAGGGTTGCCAACCTTGATAAAAAGATTTATACTTTAAAATGAACTTTTAAAGGTTGGCAACCCTCGCAGTTTTTCGGCTACCATCCTATCTGCACAAAGCTG
>JANOUJ010000478.1:0-3473 GCA_031416815.1 Chitinophagaceae bacterium | reverse complement strand
CGTTTTCATGACTATACTTTTTTTGTTAAGAAATAAACAGGATGTCCTGTTTTATCAATACAAAGAAAATATAGTACGGGGTATTTTATAAATAGGTTTGACGAAAAGCAGCAGATGCTTGATGTATTACTTAATTGGTGGCTGGCGCAGGATGAAATATTTTCACCAACAACGCATACAGTTCCGGATGTTTTGCTTCCAGCAGTTCAGGGCGCTCGAAAAAATATTCAGATATAACAGCAAAGAATTCGGCTTCATTGGTAGCGCCGTAAGGATTAATGTCTGACTGGTCGTCAATGATCTCTTTTATTTTTTCCTGCATCAGTTGTAGCCATGGCTTTATGTATTGCTTACTTAGCAAAGCTTCTGGTATACCATCAATCTCTCCATCTGTTTTGTCAACAAGATGTACAAACTCATGTATGGCAGTGTTGTTTTTACCGGTTTCATTAATAAACGCCTGCCGTAATTCAAATTGCGATAAGATCATCACGTCGTTTAAAGCGCCACTGCCTACCATGCCTAAAATGTGTCTCCCTTCTCCCTGTTGCTCAAATTTATGGTCAAAAGAATCCGGATAAAGCAGTACTTCATTCAGGTTTGGGTATTCCCAACCATGGAAATTAAAAATAGGAATGATGGCGCTGGCGGCAATCAGCACCCTATCTATATCTTCAACAACAGTTTTAACACCGGTTATTTTTACCTGCGTTAAAAAATGAGCTGCCCGTTCTTCAAATTCGGCTTTTCTGCCTTCACTAAGTTGCTGATAAAAGGGAACATGCTCCTGTAAAATATTTGTTAGCAAAGGCGGTACAGGCTCTGTAACTTTTACTTTCTTTTTTTGAAGGAATTTAACGGCATAACAAATTGCCAATATAAAAATGAGGAGAATGAATATTTGCACAGTTTGCATACAAAGATGTTTCTGATCTTTATTTTTTAGGCGCCCGTTTTATAGGTTTGCCGTATTTTTTCATCATCCTGTCTTTCTTCCTTACTATAAAATTCACTTTGCTGTTCTTAGCCGATTTTTCATGAAAGGCCGGGCCACTTTCTTCTTTCTTAGGGATCTTCAGTTGTATGGTCTTCATAAAAACCTTGGGCTTTTCATCTTCGGTTAACTCTTCAGAGATAATCAAACCTTCGGGTAATGCGGTTTGTGTTATGGGTTGCTTCATCAATGTTTCTATAGCATCCTGTAGAGGTTTCTCTTTTTTAGTTATAAAGCTGATGGCGATACCTTTTTTATCAGCCCTCCCCGTACGGCCAATTCGGTGTATATAATTTTCGGGCTCATCAGGCACATCAAAATTGATTACATGTGTTACTTCAGCAACATCAATTCCTCTTGCCACGATATCCGTTGCAATAATAAAGCGGTACACTCCTTCATGAAATTGTTTAACTGTATTAAACCGGTGATTTTGTTCTTTGTTTGAATGTATCACGCCTGCTGTGCCGGGAAATTTTGCTTCCAGTTGTTCATACAAATCATCAGCTAATTTTTTTGTGCCCACAAAAACCAACACCTTCGTCATGCTTTCATCCTCGGTTAACAACAGGTGCAGCAAATTTACTTTTGTGTAAAAATTAGGAACGGCATAATAAGTTTGTTCAATATTTTCAAGTGGCGTGCCGGTTGGCGCAGCTTCCACCCGTTCAGGTTCATTAAAATAAGTGTCCATCAGGGTTTCCACTTCATCAGTAATGGTTGCCGAAAACAACAGGTTCTGCCGCTTGGGTGGCAAAAGGTCGAGTATGTTTTTTATCTGTGTTCTAAAACCAAGGTTGAGCATTTCATCCATTTCATCAATCACCAGTTTTTTAATGCCCTTGGTTTTAATGGCGCCATTTAAAATCAGGTCATACAGTCTTCCCGGTGTCGCAACCAGCACATCGGCGCCACTTTGCAGCTCCTTCCATTGTGTATTAATATTTACGCCTCCATAAATTGGTATTGCAACCACACTCATGTAAGTAGTTAACTCCTTTACTGATTCCACCACCTGTACTGCCAGTTCCCGGGTTGGTACCATAACCAATATCTGTGGGTTTTTATCTTTGCTAAATTTCCAAAGCCTGAGTAATGGCAACAGGTAAGCAAAAGTTTTACCGGTACCGGTCTGGGCAATACCGCATACATCCCGGCCGCTCATCACCACAGGAAAAACGCGGTGCTGAATAGTGGTTGCCGTGGTATAACCTCTTTCATCCAAGGCATTAAGCAAAGCCGTATTTAAATTCAGATCACTAAACTCCATACAATAAATATATGCTGCGAAGGTAGTTTTAAATTATTGGAAGGTTGTTGAACTCAAAATGCCCGACAGCTTTTATTGCCTCCACTGTTTTTTTTGTAATTTTAATTCGAAATTTTTAAACATGAAACAACTGATTGGGACTTTGGTTTTATTCTTCTTTATAAACTCACCCGTGCTTTGCCAGGATTATGTGGTTGACTACAGTTTTAATAACGAATACAGCTTGGTGCATAAAAAGCTTCCTCCTGCATCCACACTGCAGAAAAGCCCTGAAAAAGTATACGGTGTAATTAATAGTGAAAAGAAAATTGTAATTCCGCTGCAATACAAAAGCATTATGCCAAGTGGCGAAAACGAAATTTTTATTATTAAAGATGGTGCAGATAATGCAGGGCTATTTTCGGTGCCTGCACAAAAAGTTATTGTTGAGCTCCTTTATTTTGAAATTGAACCCTTTAGTGAAGGCCTGGCAGCAGTGAAAAAAAGAAAGCAGGATTTTGGTTTTTTATGGGGCGCTGTTGATGTTAATGGTGCTGTCGTTATTCCTGTTGAGTACGATTACCTGGGTTCTTTAAGCGAAGGCCTGATGAATTTCCAGAAAGAAAAGAAGATGGGGTTTCTGGATAAGAACAATAAGGTCGTTATTCCAGCCATGTACTACAGTTTTTCTTCGTTCAGCGATGGGCTTGCTGCTGTTAAAGTATCGGAAACCGGCAAATATGGCTATATAGATAAGAATAATAACCTGGTTATTGCTGCAGACTATGAAGATGCAAACCCTTTTTACAAAGGCTTTACTTCTGTTGCCAAAAAGAAAAGTTATACAACAGGCAGTGCAGGTAAAGGAACTGTTACAGTGCCAGGCCAATGGGTAGTGATCGATAAAACCGGTAAGATTATCCAGCAAAGATCATTTGACAGGGTCTCTCCACTGAACGCCGGCGGGCTTTTTATTATAGAATCAAATGGCAAAAAAGGAACCATGAACACCCAGGGCATGCCCATACTGCCTATGGAATACACAGACGTAAGCATAGATAAAAATGGATACACTGTTTTTAAAACCATTGACAAAAAGAAATATGGTATGATGAACAATGTTGGTTCCATAATAGTTGCTCCGAATTATGACTATGTTTCACCTACCACTGCTAACAGATTCTACGTGATACAGGATGGTAAGTATACAGTGGGTGATGTAAACAACAA
>JANOUJ010000477.1:0-2135 GCA_031416815.1 Chitinophagaceae bacterium | reverse complement strand
AGAAAAAGTGGGCAATACCAACCGCATTCTATTTTTAATGAAACGCAAGTAATGACTGTGCTGAGAAAAATACCTTTCTTTTTATTTTTACTGGCGCTGTTCTTTTGCCTGCACGGCAGTGTGGAGAATTATGGTTATCTTAACCTGTACGAGGTACTGGAAGTGGGCGGTATCATCCTGTTGTGCACAGCTCTGTTCTTTTGCCTCACCTGGTTCATCACTAAAAATTATCTGTTTGCTTCACTGCTCACTTTTTTTGTAAGCCTGTGGTATTTGTTCTTTGGCGCCATCCACGATGTTATTAAAGCCACTTCATTTTTAAGCTTCTTACAATCATATACAGTTCTATTGCCCGTATTGCTAGCTGTAAATATCCTGGTCATTTGGTGGCTGAAGAAAAACAAAGCTCTTTATCCAAAACTTGTACTGTACCTGAATATCCTTTTACTTATCTTTTGTATTGGTGATATTGTTTTACTGGTAAACAAACATTTTAATTACAAGGAAACAACCGTTGCAAACCCGGTACCATTCGATGAAGCCAAAGTAACACAAAGGCCAAACGTTTATTTTTTATTGTTTGATGAATACGCCGGCTACAAAAGCCTGCAGGATAGTTTTGGTTTTAAGAACGACAGCTTCTACCATTTTTTGCAGCAGCAGCAGTTTACCGAACTGCCCACATTCGCCAATTACGATTTTACACCTTTCAGCATGTCTTCTATATTGAACATGCAGTACGTGCCGGAAAATTATAAAAAGGAATCACTTACACAACCAGATATACAGCACCGCTTCGGCGAAATAAGAAATGCCCGTGTGTTTGGGGTGTTTAGGTCGCTTAATTATAAAATTGAGAACCTCTCCATCTTCGATATTAAAGGCAATCCCGCTTTGTATGAAAACAATGGACTGTTTCCGATACATGCCGGCCTGCTCACCAACAAGATTCTTCACAACCGTTTCATGAAAAATGTCGGATGGTGGTTTGTTACAGGTAGGTTTGCCATCCCTGCATTAAAGGACTATTACCTGAAAAAGAAAGATGGCTACAACAGGTCGGTTGAAGAAGGGGTTTTAAAAAGCATGTCCACAAAAACGACAAAGCCCAGGTTCAGCTATGCCCATTTTTTGTTACCGCACGGGCAATTCTACCGCGACAGTGCCGGCAATTTTAATCCGCCCGAAAAAATACTCGACCTTAAATACCTGGCCGATAAATCGCTCTATTTATCTTACCTCAAATACACCAACAATATTATTAAAAAACTCGTAGCGCAGGTAAATGCAAATGATCCCAATGCCATCGTCATTATCATGAGTGACCATGGCTTTTACGATTATATCCTCAACGGTTACGACCCCTATAACTTTGATAGTATCTGCTTCGTCCGGTTCCCTTCGGCACCACCTGATACGGCTAACCTGCCCCGCAGTAATGTCAACTTTTTCCGGTATTTCTTTAATAAGGCTTACGGGCAAAACCTGCCTTATGTTAAAGACAGTACCGTGTTTGTGATTGAAGACCCGGCGGTGCTGAGGTAGTTTCGGTGGATTCACTTTAAAAGCTGCTACGCAGCAATTTTTACAAAAATTGATAGCCACAAAAACACTAAGGCACCAAGGAAAATGCTACGCATTTTTCTACTTCGTGTCTTTGTGCCTTTGTGGCTAACCTGTTTTTCACAGCGAAGCTGAGAAAAACTTCACTTTTTGAGTTCAATTTATACTCATCTGCCAAAATTGCACTAATCCTCCATATGGCATAATCATTGCCAATCCATCCATAAATAACCTAAAATTTATATCATGGGAAAGATCATAGGAATTGACTTAGGAACAACCAACAGTTGCGTATCCGTAATGGAGGGCAACGAACCCGTTGTTATTGCAAACGAAGAAGGCCGCCGTACAACCCCGTCGGTTGTGGCTTTTCTTAAAAATGGCGAGCGTAAAGTGGGCGATCCTGCCAAACGGCAGGCCATTACCAACAGCCACAACACCATTAGTAGTGTGAAGCGTTTTATGGGCCGCCGTTTTGATGAAGTAACGGAAGAAATAAGCAATTGGAGCTATAAAGTGGTAAAAGGTGACAATAATACGGTTCGTATTGACATAGATGGCAGGCAATATAC
>JANOUJ010000476.1:0-6197 GCA_031416815.1 Chitinophagaceae bacterium | reverse complement strand
AAGAACCCTAAATATGTCAAAAAAAATAATGAAAACTTATCATAAGCAACAGGTAAATGGGCATATAATACTTATTGATGCTGCATTATAATAGATTTACACTTTTTAAAAACCAATTTTATATTCAATTTTACCCTATTTTTGCCGTCCAAAATTTAATATAAAACCGATATGCAAATTATTCAGACTATACGTGAAAAAGGAGCTCCAATTACAATTGCAGCTATTGCGCTGGCTTTAATTGCCTTTATTTTAATGGACGCTAAGCAAGATAAAGGTGTATCTGCTTCTGAAAGTATTGGAAAAGTAAATGGCAAATCCATTGATCAGACCGAATTTAATAAAAAAATACAGACTGTAGAAAGCCAGGAAGAACAACAAACCGGTCAAAAAGCTTCCAATACAAGGTCAGCACAGATACGTGACCAGGTATGGAACCAGCTTGTGGCCGAAAGGGTTTTTTATGCAGAAGCCGCAAAACTTGGTATTGAGTTTACATCTAAAGAATTGGATAAAGTATTAAAAAGCGATGACCCCTCAAACCCCCTGATGCAGGACAGATCAATGGTAGACCCAGCAACGGGTAAACTCGATATGGCAAAAGTTGGCGCCGCATTGGCCAACATTAAAAAGGCAAAAGGCGAGCAATGGGATATGATCAATGCACAAATTATTGAGCCCCAAAAATTGGCCAGCGTATCTACCAAATACTTTGCGTTGTTAAATGCAAGCGCTTACTACCCATCCTGGATGGAAGAAAAGGATGCGAAAGAAAGTAAAACCTTCGCTACCATTTCTTATGTGGAGATCCCCTATCAAACCTTTGGTGACACCTCAATTAATTCTATTAAAGTAACCGATGACGAAATTAAAAAGTATATACAAAAAAACAAGGGCATGTTTAAGCAGGAAGCCGGCCGAATGATCTCGTATGTAAGTTTTAGCCAGTTACCAAGTGCGGCTGACAGCGCCAAAACCAGGGCGCAGGTTGAAAGCTTAAAGACCGAGTTTGCCAGCGAATCCAATGTAAAGAACTTTTTAGCACGGAATGCTTCCGCAATTGATTTTGATACTAACTATGTTCCAAAATCAAAAATTCAAAGCAGTTTTATAGATTCAATAATAAAATTGCCCGTGGGGTCGGTTTATGGGCCGTACGTTGAAAACAAAAGTTATGTGGTTGCAAAGATGCTTGGAAGCAAAACTGTTCCGGATAGTGCGCATGCAAAACATATATTAATAGCAACCGTAGATGCTCAATCAGGCCAACCCTTACTGGAAGATACTGTAGCAAAAAAACGTGCCGACAGTATTTATAATGCGATTAATGCAGGAGCAAACTTTGCTATGTTGGCTATGCAATATTCGGCAGATGGCAGTAAAGATAAAGGCGGCGACCTGGGAACATTTGCCTACGGTGCAATGGTACCTGAGTTTAATAAGTATTCTTTCGAAAAACCCGTTGGCTCAAGAGGGGTTGTAAAAACACAGTTTGGTTACCACATAATAGAAGTGTTAAGCCAAAAAGGAGCAAGCCCGGCTTATAAAATCGGATTTTTAGCGAAAGAGATCTATTCAAGCGAAGAAACCATCAACAACGCAAGTAATAATGCCGTAAAGCTCTCTGCAGAAAAAGACGCCAAGAAACTGGAAGCATATTTACAAAAGAATGGCCTGCAAAAAACATCTGTACCAACACTGATTAAAGAAAATGATGCACAAATAGGACAGATGCAGGATGCAAGGCAACTGGTACGCTGGGTTTTTGAAGCTAAAAAAGGAGATGTTAGTGACCCGATGCCTGTGGGCGAGCAGTTTGTGGTAGCAACTGTTGATAAAATCTATGAAGAAGGTTCACAGGATGTTGAAACTGCCAGGCCGTTAGCCGAAAAGGCTATCAGGGAAGAAAAGAAAGCAGCACAGATCATTGCTGCTTTGGGCGCTAACCCAACTTTGGAGAGTGCGTCAGCAAAATATGCCAAAGAAATTAAAATGACAGGAGCCGATTCATCTATAACTTTTAAAGCACAGATAATTGATTCGATCGGTAATGAGCCAAAATTGATTGGTGCTATATTTAATAAAGCAAATTTAAATAAAGTGGCTGCACCGGTTGCAGGTAAATCCGGCGTATATGTTTTCAAAGTGAACAGCACTGGCGAAAAAGCAGCTGATCCTACCGAAGACAAAGTTCAAATGAGGATGCAGCAAACCATTGCGCTACGCAACCAGGCAGTTTCAAACTGGTTTGAAGGCCTGCGCAAAAAAGCAACCATTAAAGACAACAGAAGCAAGTTTTTTTAACAATACATCTTACAATTTTTTAAGCAGCCATCTCTATAAAGTGATGGCTGTTTGTTTTTACCAGATACAACCCGGGCCCGTTTACCTTATTAGGAAAAAATTGAAATAAGGCCGGTCGTTTAACTTTTAATATTACCCAGGTTTTACCTGTAGTAGTATCTTTGCATCATGGAAGCGGAATTTGTAAATAAAGTTTCAGAAAGTGGTATTATTACTTTGGACCTGGAAGATTTTTATCCAAAAGATGAAACTGCGGTATTTGATATGAAGGACCATTTGTTCATGGGCCTGATATTGAAAGAAAAAGATTTTAGAGAAGCCATGAAGACATTGGACCTGGCTCCATACAAAGATAAAAATGTAGCCCTAACCTGTTCCGCCGATGCCATTATTCCGGTGTGGGCCTATATGCTGGCGACAAGTTACCTGCAACCCATTGCCAGGGAAATTATTTTTGGGGACGCAGATTTTGTGCACAAAAACCTTTTCTTAAAAAACATCGCCCAAATCAATGCTGACGATTACCGGGACCAACGTGTGGTCATTAAGGGCTGTGGAGAATTGCCCGTTTCAGAAGCAGCTTATGTGGCCATCACCAACCTGTTAAGGCCGGTGGTAAAAAGTATCATGTATGGAGAGCCTTGCAGTACGGTTCCTGTTTATAAAAAACCAAGGGCGCTGTAATTAAAACCACCCCCGTTTTTTAAATATATATAACATTAGCAGCGGAATACAGATCATCAACCCCACAATAGAATAGAAGCCCGTTGTGTTATGAGCAAAAGGGATAACATCAAAATTCATCCCGAATATTCCGCCAATAACTGTTGCCGGGGCCAATAAACAGGTCACTACAGCCATCACCTTCATTACCTCGTTCATTTTTAAATTCACATTACTCAGGTAAAGATCCTGGAGGTTCATCATCATATCCCGGTAGTTCTCTGAAAGATCATTCGCCTGAATGATATGATCATAAACATCTTTAAAATATTTTTCAGTCCTTTCTTCTATCAAATCACTTTCGCTTCTTAAAATCCCGTTTACCAGCTCTCTTACCGGCGAAATACTTCGTTTTAATATGATCATTTCTTTGCGAAGCATATTAATTTTTGCAAGCGTTCTTTTATTGGCATTACGAATAATGTCTTCTTCAAGCACTTCAATCTTCTCTCCTAACTTTTCCATTACCAGGTAGTAATTATCCACTATCATATCAATCAGTGAATAAAAGAGAAAATCGGCTCCATTCTGCCTCACTTTACTGTTATTTATTTTTAAGCGCTCTCTTAACGGATTAAAAACATCCCTCGAAGCATCTTCCTGAAAACTGATCACAAAATTTTTTCCTAAAACAATACTTATCTGCTCGGCCTCCACAGTAGAATCTCTTTCATTAAAATACAACATACTCAAAACACAATAGATCAGGCCATCTATGTCATCCATTTTAGGGCGTTGCCCCATGCTTAAAATATCTTCAGTTATTAAATAATGAATTCCATAATGACTGTTTAATTCCTCAACATCGGCCTTGCGTAATCCATCTAAATTTATCCAGGTTATTGTGGGCGAATTCAGATAAGGAAGACATTCTGAAATCGATTTTAATTCTTTACCAATGAAATGAGAGGCATCATAATCGTTTACAAATATGTGTACTTCTTCGGGCTCCGCACGTTCGGAAGCTACAGTTGGATTAACCCGCAACACTTTTTTAGTACGCAGCAGCTCCAGCGGATTCAACAAATAAGAAAGATAATCCTGTACAGGCATATTAAATTATTTATAAACCGAAAACGATTAAAAAATAAATTTACTTCAAATAAAGTATTAATAACCACGAAAAATAAGCAAATAAAAAACCGAAGCAAGCGCTTCGGTTTTTTATTTTGGTTAAGGTTTTATTTTTTAGGCGCTGGCGGTGGTGGAGGTGCATCTGAATTCCAGATGTCACGATGCATTTTCCATTTACCGTTTTCTTCTTTCCAGGCTACTACAAATTTTCCTTTTTCTACTGAAACATTATCGGCAATAAACACCTCATATTTTCCGGTTTCAACAACAGCGTCTTTTCCACCCATTACTTCTTCAGTGGTTAACACCACGTTTCTGATCCCGGAATTATAACCGATGCTTGAGAAAGACCTGATACCATCAGTACCACAAATTTTTGGCATATTGGCATTGTAGATACATCCATCGCTGGTGTAACAATTTGCAAAAGCAACAGAATCGCCGGTGGCAAAGCTGGCACCGAACACTTTGTTGCTGGCAGCAATAGCAGCTTTAACACTGTCAATGCTAAAACCCGCGGTTTCTGTTTTGGCAGCGTTATCATTACATGAACTAAAAAGGATTGCAAGTACAGCAACTCCCAAAAGCCTTAAAAAAGAATGTTTCATATTTTATGTTAGTTTAGGCACCAAATCTACAAATATTAAATTGCTAAACCGATGTGGTTGTTGGGTATTTTAGTAATTACCCCCCTGTCGCCTGCCCGATGAAAAATTTCTGCTTTTTCCTTTATCGGAAGTACCATAACCCCTGGAACGTTTTGGCCCGGGTTTTTGTGCAGGAGCAATGGGTGCAGAAAAACTAGACATACTCATTGGATACGGATGTTCATGAATAACGGGAATATTTATGCCGATCAGTTTTTGAATATCTTTCAATTCTCCTCTTTCGTCCGCATCGCAAAATGAAATAGCGATGCCCGTATTACCGGCCCTTCCCGTACGGCCAATGCGGTGTACATAAGTTTCGGGAACATTGGGCAACTCAAAATTTATTACATGGCTCAGGTCATCAATATCAATACCACGTGCTGCGATATCAGTGGCAACCAACACCCGAAGTTTACCGGCTTTAAAATGACTCAATGCATGCTGCCTGGCGTTTTGCGATTTGTTACCGTGTATCGCTGCCGCCGTAATCTCGTGGCGGTGTAAAAATTTTACAACTTTGTCTGCGCCATGTTTTGTACGGGTAAAGACCAACGCAGTAACAATGTTTTTATCTTTTAATAAATGTAAAAGCAGGTTGGGTTTATCTGCCTTGCCGACATAATAGAGGCTTTGATCAATCGCATCGACTGTTGAAGATGCAGGAGTAACCTCCACATAAGCCGGGTTGGTTAATAAAACATTGGCCAGCTTCTGAATTTCAGGAGGCATGGTTGCGGAGAAAAAAAGTGTTTGCCTTTTTTCCGGTAGTTTAGTAATGATCCGCTTTACATCATGTATAAAACCCATGTCCAACATGCGGTCGGCCTCATCGAGCACAAATATTTTCAAAAATTTCAAATCAATAAAACCCTGGCTTATTAAGTCAAGTAAACGGCCGGGTGTGGCAACTAAAATATCAACCCCTCTTCTTAAAATATTGGTTTGGTGTAATTGTGACACCCCGCCAAATATCACAGTATGGCTTAAGCCGGTATGTTTACCATAAGCGGCAAAGCTTTCATCTATCTGAATGGCAAGTTCACGTGTTGGTGTGAGTATGAGCACTTTTATTTTGTGTGGTCCACGTTCCTCAGTTTTTTTTTGATACAGTAACTGTAAAATAGGAATGGCAAAGGCCGCTGTTTTTCCGGTGCCGGTTTGTGCACAGCCAAGCAAGTCTCTTTGTTCCAAAATCAAAGGAATGCTTTGTGCCTGGATGGGAGTTGGTGTTGTGTATCCTTCGGTGCTCAATGCTTTCAGGATAGGATCAATAAGATCTAATTTTTTAAATGCCATTAAATGGTTTATTTGTGTTTGTGAGGGCTGGCAAAGACGTTGCAAATTCTGAATCAGCAGTTAAATTATTAGTACCACGTTAGCCTGCAACAGGCCGTCTTGTGAAAGGAAGTGGACTGCAAAGCTACGGTTTTGTTTTTTAAAAGAGCT
>JANOUJ010000475.1:0-27628 GCA_031416815.1 Chitinophagaceae bacterium | reverse complement strand
GGTGATGCCTGTCACCCCAATACTCAAATTTTTCGAGGAGGTTCATAACGTATAATTTATGTAAGTAAAAAGAACTTCTATAAATCTAATTCTTTTAAATGACAGATGCAAGCATTAACTTATTGGGAGGTTGATAGTGGGGACGGGTGAGCCAGGTGTAACATGAGATTCAAAGATATTTAAACAGTTTTTTCAAGTTATCATTTGAAGCCTGCTATTATCAAGGCTTTGGGGCAGCAATACCATTTTTGCCTGGTAACCTTTAGCGATCCTGCCCAACCGGTCATCCATTTGCATTACCTGTGCCGGATACAGGCTACACATGCGAATGGCTTCAGCAGTTGAAATGCCTACATGGCAAACCAGGTTTCGAAATGCTTTATACATGGTCAATGCCGAGCCACTGAGTATTCCATCAGCACTGTATTTGTCGTCTTCGGGTTTATGCTTGTAATATCCTTCGGTAGTTGTGGTTACTGCATCGGTGATGGCAAACAAACGATCTCCCATTATTTTCTTGGCAATCCCTATAGCAGGATAATCAACATGATGCCCATCTGGAATGATACTCGCCACAGTTGTCATACTATCAAGGGTTGCGCCAACCAAACCCAGACTGCGATGTTGCAGCGGGCTCATGGCATTATATAAATGTGTAACGCCTATAACGCCGTTCACAAATCCATACATCGCTTCATAATAGGTTGCATTGCTATGTCCTGCAAAAACTTTAATATCGGATGAATGGATGAGATTGATAACTTCTTTGCTGCAAACTTCGGGAGCAAGTGTGATGATCTTAATAACATCCTTGCCATAGCTAAGCAGTTCTTCAACTTCTTGTAACGACGGACTATGTATTAGTGATTCAATATGAGCGCCTCTTTTTAACCTGTTGATCCAGGGCCCTTCTGCATGCAGTCCTAAAATCCCTTCGCCGCCTTGTTGCCAATACAACCTGATAGCGTCAATGCATTTAAAAAACACTTCGGGCTTGTTTGTGGCAACAGTGGGCATACAAAAAGCAGCGCCACCGCTGCTACTGTATTTGTTTAATAATTGTAAGGAATTGGTGTCCGGGTAAACTGCAAATAA
The DNA here is from genome assembly GCA_031416815.1 of Chitinophagaceae bacterium. Lineage (GTDB taxonomy): Bacteria > Bacteroidota > Bacteroidia > Chitinophagales > Chitinophagaceae > Ferruginibacter. Next base: position 26,533 of record JANOUJ010000475.1, on the reverse strand, counting down.
TTTTTCATAAGCACCATATATCTGCAGGTCGATAAAAGCAGGTGCTAACATGCCTTCGTCAAAATAATCCACTTCCATAAGAGGATCTAAGGCAGTAACAGGCACAACATCGGTTATTATGCCATTTGAAACAATGGCTGCATGTTCGTGCAGCCATCGTTCACCGGTAAAAATAAGTTTAGCTATATATGCTTTTGCTGCTGTCATAGATCTTATGCAGCAAAAATAACGAACAGTCAGGCTTATTTTAATTTAAAAATAATACCACCTTGAATTTGGGTAATATCTCTGCCGGCTTCTATATTAAAACCAAAGGAAGGGGTTACAAAATAGGATGCACCTACAAAGCCACCAAACACGGGTATCACTTCGTTTTGCTTAAACCTGTTCTCATTTTGATTGTATGAATACTGATTAAAACCTGCACCAGCCGAAAGACCGGCATAGGTATCCAGGCCTTTTACATTCCAGCCATGGTGCCATGCCGAACGGCCGGCCAAAACAAGGGTATGAGCTTTGTAATCATTTAATATACCACCTCCATTAGAGAATGTACCACCAACCTGGGCACCGAGCGTTACCACGCCGGGGCCTGCCTGCCATACACCTACTTCAAAAGCAGCTTTGGTGCCCAATGCCTGATTGTAGTAATTACTGTTATACTCATTGCCGATACCAACACCGGCATTAAAAGTTATGCTGCCTTTTTGAACCGGTGAAACCGGGCCCTGGGCGTTAGAAACTGCGGTAAAGCTTAATGCTGAACCTAATAAAATTGCTGGGATTATGTTTTTTGTTTTCATAATTCCGGAATAAACAAATACTATACCAACAGGGTTTTAGCTAACAGATAATAACGTTAATTAAATTAAAAATCGAGCTAGTGTAAACAGGAGACTAACCCATAGGATAGACATTTACTTTAAAGTGTATTTCTTTTTACAAACGGAATTTCCCTAACTTCCACCAATGAAACATTTTAAGTTTTATTCCAAGGAAGATATACTGTCAATGACCAAGGTTCGGCGCTTTGAAACCAAAATGGGAGAGCGTGTGAAATATTTAAAACCCAACAGCGAGTGGCCAGAAGTTTTAAAAGGTTCAGGGGCAAAATATGTTATAATGGGCATTCCCGAAGATTTTGGTGTGAAGGCTAATTATGGAGTAGGAGGTACTGAAACTGCCTGGCAATCATTTCTTACTTCTTTTTTAAATATACAGAGCAATGATTTTTTAACGGGCGAAAATACTTTGATACTGGGACATTTTGATTTTGGCGATATAAAATTCCTCATTGAAAATAATGCCTACAATCCCGAAGAAAAAATAAATGCATACCGCCATGCATTGCATATCGTTGATGAAGAAGTGGAGAACCTGCTTAAGGTGATTGCATCGGCGAAAAAAATACCCATCATAATTGGCGGCGGGCATAATAATGCTTACCCCATCATTAAGGGTGTTGCCAAAGGTTTGCATAAGGCCGACCTGATCCCTTTATCGCAGATAAATTGCATCAACCTGGATGCACATGCGGATTATAGTGTTGCAGAAGGAAGACATAGTGGAAACGGTTTCAGGTATGCAGAGGAAGATGGTTACCTGGGAAAATATTGTATGGTTGCTCTGCACGAAAATTATATTTCGCAAAATGTTTTAATGGATATTCATAACAACCCGTTCATAGATTATATCAGTTACGAAGAGATATTTATTCATGAAAGAAAGAATTTTATACAGGCTGTGGCACATGCTACCGGCTTTACCGAAGACAGTTACACCGGTATTGAAATAGATCTTGATTGTATTGAAAATGTTTTGAGCAGTGCCATAACTTCCTGTGGTATCTCACCCTTGCTGGCACGAAAATTTGTAACTTTTACTGCGCAGGATTCTAAACCGGCTTACCTGCATATTTGCGAAGGAGCCACGCAATTGGCTGATGGAAGAAAGAATGAAACAACCGGTAAACTTATCAGCTACCTGGTGAGTGATTTTATTAAAGCGTTAACGCAGGATTAATTACTGTAATTGGTCAGCAATTTCTTTTTCTGTCGCAATGCCATCTTTACGCCAAACCTGTTTACCATCTTTAAAAACTATAAATACCGGCAGGGCTGTAACATTATATGCCTGCAAAATATCCTGGTCTCTGCCGCCATCTACTTTCACTAAACTGAATTTTCCTTTGTTGTTCTCTGTTAAACTTTTTAAAACCGGATCCATCTGTTTGCATGGTGGGCACCATTTTGCACCAAAATCAACCAACACTATTTTTGAAGCATTGATAGATTTATTCAATTCATCGGTGGTCATTTGTTTTTCGGTACTGGCACCTTCCAAAGGTTTATTGGCCGCACGCCAGGCATTGGTGCCTCCTTTTAATTCATATACATTACTATAGCCAAGCTTACGCATTTTATCTGCTGCTGCAGCACTTCTGCCACCAGCAAGGCAATACACATAAACAGGTTTTGTTTTATCAATATACGCCAGGCGGCGTTCAAATTCCTTTTCGTCATTCCAATCGGCCTGTAAGGCATTTTTTATATGGCCACCGAAAAATTCACCAGAGGTTCTAACATCAAGTATCTGTATGTTTGCTTTGGTGGTTATCTCTTTTTCAAATGCATCTGCTGTTAAGGCATTTTTAGTTTGTGCCTTGCAGGAAATGATGGTAGCTAAAAATAAAATGGTGCCCAATATGTTGTTTAAAAATTTCATCCTATTTTTTTATGCAAATTTACTTCAATAATTCCTGTAAATCTGTTGGGGATACATTTAATAAATTCACTTTGGGTAATCTTCTTGTCAGTTCCCGCCAGTTGGCATCTTTCTTATAAATTTTTCGCAGCAGTTTGGAAGCATCGGCTACCTTTTTATTATTCGCAAGTGTAATGGCCGTCCAATATTGCATTTCCAAATTTTCGGGGAACATTTTCATAGCTGCGCTGTATTCTTCCATGGCCAGCGTCATATTATTTTTTTCGATGGCCAGGTCGCCTTTATCCATATGTTCATACGCCCGAAACGTTCTCAACAACCGGTCTAATTCATCCAGCGGTGCTTTGTGATCATCAACCCGCAGATCGATCAGTCGTTCGTTCCAGGGCTGTCCGGCGCTTTTGCCTGCAACTACCAAAATTGCAGCCGACTGTTTGCCACGTATATCGCCACCTGAAGCCTGGGCAGCTTTTAAAGCCATTAAAACCCTTTCTGCCAAAGGTTTTCCTTCACTTGTTTCAAACGCTTTCGACATGGCTTCATTTACTTTATCGCCCAACATCATATTGCTTTGTACTGAATAATTTTTGCCAACAATATTTCCGGCATGGTCAATGCAATTTTTACCGGTATAAGCATTTACATTTCCATTTACATCAATCATTGCAACTTGTCTTACTTCTCTGCCCTCGTCTGCTGCAAGTAATTCTTTTAAGGCTTCCGGGGCGGTTCTTCCTTTTTTCATCAGGTCCAGACCTTTAATGCCATAACTCTTATTCACAAAACTTTGGGTGGCTACTACGCCAACACCTGCTTCGCCCCAGCTTACTGCAGTACCCACACTGAACCAATGGCTTTGGACACCCACGGCCATTTCACCGGTAACAGCATCCCTGGCAACAATTGAAAAGGTATGGGCAAGGCCAGCATCTTTTTTAAAAAACTGGGCAAAGGAAACCAATACAAAAAAGATGAATAGATTAAAAAGGAATATAGACTTCTTCATAAATTGATTTTAGATAAAGCTACAAATAATAGAGCCATCCCTTTTAAACAGGGATGGCTCTATAAAATTAAAATATTTAAGCTTCGGGCGACAGGTATTGTGCAAATGCATACCCTTCTTCACCATTATCAGTTTTAATTTTCCACCAGCTGTCATCGGTTTTTTCAACAAGGGTAACCAATTCGTCGTGTGCAGCTTTTCCAACAATCTCACCTTCGGTACTTGGTGTACTTCTGATGTTGAGGTTACTACTGTCGGTTGTTACTCTTAATCTTGAGCCGGCGTCTGCCTTAATATCAATATTCATCATCAAGTCGCCACTTGCCATGCTGGGTTCAATTTTCGCATACAATGCCCAAAGGGCATCATAATCTGCGGTGCTTTTTGCTGTGCCGCTAAGGTGCAGTACGCCTGCCTGTTCTGTTGAAGCCAGGTCTGCAACACCCAATGTGGTGGCTGTTTGCAATAACTCAGCATATTTATCCTGTAATGCCATTTTTTATTTTTTTTGGTGTGATTAATTATTTTTTATCAGTTAAGCCGCTTACATCAGAAAGTACTTTTGCCGATGCCAGCATTTGCATGATCTTCATTCTGTTGGCTGTTGTTACAGACCCTTTTATCACTGCTTTGTCACCTACAAACTCTACCGTAACTCCCGGAATATCTTTCAGGCCATCTTTTACCTGTTGCATTTTAGTCGCATCAATTGCAGTTTCTAAAGAAGCAGGCGGAGGAGCAACTACCGGAACGGTACAATTGTTTACCACGGACTTTACTCCTTTAACAGCTTTGGCTGTTTCTTCACAATGTGCTTTACAGGCATCGTCTTTACACTCACCACCAATGGTAACCACACCGTCTTTTACATCAACAGTTGTGTTACTCATCATCGGGTCGGCTTTAAATGCTTTTTCAACAGCAGCTTTAATATCGGCATCTTTCGGTTTACAGCTCACAAAAAGCATGGTGGCCGATACCACTACAGCCATTAATAATTTCGTTAGTTTCATCGTTTTAATTTTTTTTGGTTAAGATTGAGTGTTAAAGTAGACAATTACTATAAACCTAAAATTTACTTTAAGCTTATTAAGTTGCAAAGACCCCAAAAAGGACAATAGAGTTGCATTTTTTTTTGGGGGAACTACAAACAACCCAATCTACCACCATCAACCGGTAAATTGATACCATTTATATAGCCCGCCGCCGGCGACGCCAAAAAGGCCACTGCTGCGCCAAATTCTTGGGGCCGGCCAATTCTGCCAACCGGAATTTCGGCAACCAGTTGCTTTAAAACTTCTTCTTCGGTAATATTATTTGCCTTAGCTTTTGAGGCAATAACATAATCGGCTCTTACGGTTTTGGTAAAGCCCGGTAAAACATTATTTACTGTAATACCGAAGGGGCCTAGCTCTGATGCCAATGTTTTTGCCCAGTTGGCAACTGCAGCCCTAATGGTATTGCTGACGCCCAAACCTGCAATTGGATTTTTAACCGAGGTTGAAATGATATTGATGATCCTTCCAAAACCAGCTTCTTTCATACCGGGAACTACGGCCTGTGTAAGATTATGGTTGTTTATCAGGTGGTTATTAAAAGCCAATAAAAAATCTTCGGGCCTGGCAGATAATGCAGTTCCGCCGGGAGGGCCGCCGGTATTGTTTACCAAAATATGGATACTGATGTTTTTTATGAAACCATCAATGGCAGACTTAACTGCATTGATATCTGCAAAATCGGCAACAAGGTACTGGTGTTGCTGGCCTTTAGTACTGTCTAAAGTTTTAATCGTTTCTTTTAATTTCTCTTCATTTCGGGCCATTAATACAATATTGCTGCCCAGCAAAGCAAGTTCGATAGCACTGGCATAACCCAGTCCCTGGGTGCTTCCGCAAACAAGGGAAGTTTTAGCTGTAAGATCAAGGTTCATTTTTGTAAGATTTTGCCTAAAGCTATATAATTTATTTTTGCTCACATTCTTGAAGTGATTGTGGATAATTCGGAGCCATCGAAAATCCGTCCATTCAGTTATATTCGCCACTGAAAAGCAGTTAATCCGTTAATTGGTATATCCCTGCCCGAATTACTCGGTCAGGCGGGCTTTAATCCGTTTTGCTGCGTAAGCCGATTAACAGTTTTTTACATAGAAGGATCGTAACGCATTAACCTATTAACTTAAATATGGCAGCGGTAGAAAAGAATGATTATAACGAGGAATCCATCCGAAGTCTCGACTGGAAGGAGCATATAAGGCTACGCCCTGGCATGTACATTGGTAAACTGGGCGATGGCAGCAGCCCGGATGACGGGATCTATGTTTTGATGAAGGAGGTAATTGACAATTGCATTGATGAACATACGATGGGTTATGGCAAGCATGTGGATGTGAACATCAAAGACAAAACCATTACGGTAAGGGATTATGGCCGGGGAATTCCATTGGGCAAAGTGGTAGACGTGGTTAGTAAAATAAATACCGGCGCCAAATACGACAGCAAGGCTTTTCAAAAAAGTGTGGGATTGAATGGTGTGGGAACAAAGGCGGTAAATGCATTGAGCAATTATTTTAAAGTAACCGCTTTTCGTGATGGAAAAGAAAAAACTGCTGAATTTGAACGAGGGGTTTTAACGCAGGAATATAAAGAAGGCAAAACCACGGAAGAGAATGGTACGCTGGTAACTTTTGTGCCTGATGATAAAATATTTAAGAATTTTCATTTTGTACAGGAATATTTAGACAATCAATTTTGGAACTATTGTTACCTGAACGCGGGGTTGGTGATGAACCTGAATAATAAAAGGTATGTGAGCAAGAATGGTTTGCTGGACCTGTTGCAACGCAAAACCAATGAAGATGAAATAAGATATCCCATTATTCATTTAAAAGGAGAGGATATTGAAATTGCACTGACACATGAAAATGATTACGGCGAAGAGTATTACAGTTTTGTGAACGGGCAGTTCACCACCCAGGGCGGTACACACCTGGCAGCTTTCAGGGAAGCTTTAATAAAAACGATCCGGGACTTTTATAAAAAGGATTATGATGCTACTGATATACGTGGAAGTGTTTGTGCGGCGCTAAGTATACGTGTGCAGGAACCGGTTTTTGAGAGCCAAACCAAAACGAAATTAGGATCACAAACAGTTTATGAAGGTGGACCAAGCATGCGGAATTTTATTGGAGATTTCCTGGGAAAGGAATTGAATAATTTTCTGCATAAAAACCCCGAAACTGCCGAAGCTTTAAAAAAACGTATTGAGCAAAATGAAAGAGAGCGCAAAGACATGGCAGGCATTAAAAAACTTGCTAACGAAAGAGCGAAGAAGGCTAACCTGCACAATAAAAAATTGAGAGATTGTAAGTTCCATTATAATGATGAAGCAAGCGGTAAGGACAAAGATAAAATTGCAGAGAAACAAAAAGAAAGCACCATTTTCATAACCGAAGGTGACAGTGCCAGCGGTAGTATTACAAAAGCAAGAAGTGTGGAAACCCAGGCTGTATTTAGCTTACGTGGTAAACCTTTAAACTGTTATGGGTTAACAAAGAAAGTCGTTTACGAAAATGAAGAGTTCAATTTGCTGCAACACGCTTTGAACATTGAAGAGGGTTATGAGGGTCTGCGCTACAACAATATTGTGTTTGCTACAGATGCTGATGTGGACGGTATGCACATCCGTTTATTGTTGATGACTTTCTTCCTTCAATTCTTCCCCGACCTGGTTAAGAATGGCCATGTGTATATTTTAGAAACACCTTTGTTTCGGGTAAGAAATAAACAGGAAACCATTTATTGCTATAACGAAACTGAAAAGCAGGAAGCTACACGTAAGCTTGGTAACAAACCAGAAACAACACGTTTTAAAGGATTGGGTGAAATAAGTCCCAATGAGTTTGCACGTTTCATTGGCGAAGACATGAAACTGCAGCCGGTAATGCTTTTGCCAGAAACACATATTCAGCAATTGCTGGAATATTATATGGGTAAGAATACACCGAGCCGGCAGGATTTTATTATAGATAATTTAAAGGTGGAGATGGATTTGGTTGAGGACACAATTCAAAAGTAAAACCTGCCTGCCGGTAGGCAGGATTCAAAATAAAAAATGATTCACATAGTATTTCAAGAGGCGGATATAGCTGCGTTAGAAAAAAGTTTTGGATTGGATGAAACATTAAAGGCTGATATCATCCTGGTAAAAGATGATTATGCAGTTGGGCCTTTAACTGATATTTATTCTGAAGAAGGAATTGAGGCCCGTAAACAATGGTGGCATGATGTTTTGGCTGGTGGCGATTATGATGGGCATGTAGACACGGGAATTGTTGAGGATGCAAAAACAGTTGCAGATTTAAAAGAGCGGATGGATAACGATCCTGATGAATTCCTTTGGATATGGGCCGCACAAAACAAACATGATGTAAGTGGTTATTACTGGTTGATGAGCCAGTTAAAAGACTACCAGGGCAGAATATTTATTTTGTATCTCAACAACCTTCCTTTTTTAAATGAAAAAGGAAATTTGTTTTACCCGGTAAATTTATTTGAGATACCCGCCAAAGAATTTGTAAAGGCGAAAAAACTATCAAGAGAAATAACTCCCAGTGAATTTGAAGTTGATCCCGATGAATGGACAAAACTCTGCGATGAAAATAAAGGCGTTCGTTTATTGGAAGGGGGAAAAAAACTGGTGCAGGAAAATTATGATTTTTATGATGCAGAATTGAGAAAACTGGTAACCGGTGATTGGCAAAAGGCATCAAAGATCATTCATACACATTTAACTAAAGCCAAACATACAACCGGTGATATGTATTTGTTATGGCGGTTAAAATTGATGATTGCACAGGATATGTTTGATGTGCAGGGTACGGTTGGGAAGATGAAAGAGTTTGAAGTGAAAACGGCCTCCCCAAACCCCTCCAGAGGAGGGGCTTCAGAGCCTGAAATTTAAAAATGTATTTTGAATGGAAGAGTGTAGGATATGTGTTGAGTAAAGATAAAATGTTGATTTGGAAGATTAAATATTCATTAATGCTATAAAGTACCGCCTCCTTTCTTCGGGAGAGGAGGACGGGAGGAGAGGCCCATGGCAACCAACAAAAAACCAAAGGAAGAATACGAGCACACCGATAGCGGTATTGGCGGGCAATACAAAACATGGTTCCTGGACTATGCCAGTTATGTAATATTGGAAAGAGCCGTGCCTGCCATTGAAGATGGCTTAAAGCCTGTACAGCGCCGCATTTTGCATGCTATGAAAGAAATGGATGATGGTCGCTTTAATAAAGTTGCAAACATCATCGGTCAGAGTATGCAGTACCATCCGCATGGAGATGCTTCCATTGGCGATGCGTTGGTTAACCTGGGGCAAAAAGATCTGCTGATTGAAACACAGGGTAACTGGGGCGATGTACGTACGGGCGACGAAGCTGCTGCATCTAGATATATTGAAGCAAGGTTGAGCAAGTTTGCATTGGAAGTTGCCTTCAATGCAAAAACAACTGATTGGGCATTAAGTTATGATGGCCGCAAAAATGAACCGGTAACACTGCCCATGAAATTTCCTTTGTTGCTTGCACAGGGAGCCGAAGGTATTGCTGTAGGGCTTGCAACAAAAATTCTTCCGCATAATTTTTGCGAACTGATAGATGCATCGATTAAATATTTGCGTGGAAAGAAATTCGAAATACTTCCCGATTTTCAAACCGGCGGCACCATGGATGCCAGCAATTACAATGAAGGGGTTCGTGGTGGTAAAGTAAGAGTGAGAGCAGTTATTGAAGAAGTAGATAAAAAAACGCTGGTCATCAGCAATGTTCCTTTTGGAGTTACGACAACGCAATTGATGGAGAGTATTGTTAAGGCGAATGACCAGGGTAAAATAAAAGTAAAAAAAGTTACCGATCACACCGCTGCCGAAGTGGAGATCATCATCGAGCTGGCACCGGGGATCTCTCCCGACATTACCATTGATGCACTGTATGCTTTTACCGATTGTGAAGTCAGCATTTCTCCTAATGCCTGTGTTATCGTAAAAGATAAGCCGCAGTTCTTAAAAGTAAGTGAGCTGCTGAAAACCGCTACGGACAACACAAAGGAGCTTCTCAAGCGTGAACTTGAGATTAAACTGGCCGAACTGTATGAAAAATGGCACTTCACTTCTCTGGAAAAAATATTCTTTGAAGAAAAGATCTATAAAGAACTGGAGAAAAAGCATGAGACCTGGGACAAAGTGCTGGAGGCGATAGACAAAGCTTTTACGCCTTTCAAAAAATTACTGAAAAGAGATATCACCCGTGAGGATATCATAAAGCTTACCGAAAAACCCGTTCGCCGTATTTACAAACTGGATATTGATGATCTGAATGAGCAGATAAAGGCATTGGAAGCAGATATCAAGCAGGTAAAGCACGATCTTGCTAATCTTACTGACTATGCAGTTGCCTATTTTGAAAACCTGTTGAAGAAATATGGTAAAGGGCGTGAGCGTAAAACTGAAATAAAACAGTTTGATGTTATACAGGCAAAATCAGTTGCCATTGCAAACATAAAGATCTACGCAAATTTTGCAGATGGCTTTGTTGGAACTGGTTTAAAGAAAGATGAATTGGTTGCAGAAGTGTCCGACCTGGATGATATCATTGCTTTTACCAAGGGTGGAATCATGAAGGTGGTAAAGGTTTCCGATAAAGTTTTTATAGGAAAGGATATTCTGCATGTTGCCGTGTTCATGAAGAATGATGAAAGAACCACTTACAACATGATCTACGTAGATGGTAAAACAGGTGTTAGTTTTTCTAAGAGGTTTAATGTAACAGGTGTTACACGGGATAAGGAGTACGATCTTACCAAAGGCTCAGACAAAAGCAGGGTGCATTATTTCACGGCCAATGCCAATGGAGAGGCCGAAGTGGTGAAAATTGTTTTAAGCCCCAATTGCAGTGCACACAAAAAAGAATTTGATTTTTATTTTGAAGAGCAGGATATTAAAGGAAGAGGAAGTATCGGCAACCAGGTAACCAAATACCCGATCAAATCTGTAAAATTCAAAGAAGCCGGTAACTCAACACTGGATGCGAAAAAACTGTGGTTTGACAATAAGTTCGGACGCCTGAATACAGATGAGAAAGGAGAGTACCTGGGTAAATTTGAAGCGGAAGACAGGCTGTTGGTTATTTACACAGATGGTAACTACGAAATAACTGACCAGGAATTAACCCAACGTTTTGATACCGAAAAAGTATTGCTGATAGAGAAGTTCGATACTGAAAAAATAATAACAGCCGTGTATTTTGATAAAGAAAAAGTGCAGTACAGTGTAAAGCGTTTTAAGATTGAAACATCAACCCTGCACAATAAATTTTTCTTTATTAAGGAAGGAGATGGCAATTACCTGGAAGCAGTTACTACAGAAGTTGAACCGATACTGGCCATGCAAAGTGGCAGGGGTGCCCAGGTACGTAAAGCAAAAGTAACCATCAGCAAAGTGGTGGATGTGATGGGCTGGAAGGCTCTTGGTAACAAACTTACAGATTTTAATAAATCCATTGAAATGGAGTGGGTGCCTAAGCTGCCCAACAATCCCCAGGCTGAGTTATTTGAATAACACAGAAAATATTAAAATTCACTTTATGCGCTACATCTTTATTTCATTTCTTGTTGCTTTTGCTTTATGCACTACAGCACAGGACAGCCTCAATTACTCCAAATCAGAAATGATATACGGCCGTAAAGATGGTATGGCGCTAACGATGACGGTGCTCACTCCAAAACTAAAGCCGAATGGAAAAGCGATCATCAGTGTAATTAGCGGTAACTGGGTTTCGTCAGAAAGGTCGAGGGCAAGATTACCTGAATGGTCTCAGATCTATATTGACAATGGTTATACCGTTTTTGGAGTTATGGTTGGAAGCCAGCCCCGGTATACGATTCCAGAAGAGGTTGCCGACCTAAAAAGAGCCGTTCGTTTTATAAAATACAACGCAAAAGATTATAGCATCGATCCAAATAAGATCGGTATCACCGGTTCTTCATCGGGCGGCCATTTATCTTTAATGATCGCCACGGCGGATGATATTGCCAATTCACGATCTACCGACCCGGTCGACAAAGTCTCCAGCCGGGTACAGGCCGCTGCAGTGTTTTTTCCTCCCACTGATTTTATTAATTATGGTGCAGTGAATACATCTGGTAAAATAAACCAGGCTGGTTTGGTTTTTGCAAAAGTGGCTGCTGCATTTGATTTTAAGGTATGGAATGATACCACCGGAACTTTTGTATCAATAACTGATACCGAGAAAAGACTAGCCATTGCAAAAGAAATATCACCCATAAATTCAGTCAGTTCCGACGATCCGCCTGTAGTAATAATTCATGGAGATAAGGATATGCTGGTTCCCAAACAGCAATCAGAATCCATCATCGCAAAATACAAAGAAGCAAATGTTCCCAACAACCTCATCATTAAAGAAGGCGGCGGCCATGGCTGGAAAGACATGGAGATAGAAGAAAAGATTTTCTTAGACTGGTTTAATAAATATTTAAAATAGGGTTGCCAACCTTTTTTAAAGCTTCCTGCAACTTAACATAGTCTTAAAAGGTTGGCAACCCTTGCGAGAACTTCTTTTCTTATCCATTTAGTCTTACTTTCGCCATGCATGAAACCTTATGCACAACGCAGATGATAAGATTGGAACCTTTTGAACAAAGCGATTTTCAACAACTAATTGATTGGGTTGATAGTGAAGAACTGTTGATACAATGGTCGGGTTCATTATTCAGTTTTCCATTAACCATACGTAGTTTAGAATGGTATGTAAGAAATACCAATGTCATTAACGAGTCGGATGCTTTTGTGTATAAAGCAGTTGATACTGAATCCGGCAGCGTGGTTGGGCATATTTCGCTTGGAGGATTAAGCTGGAAGAACCGGTCGTCACGAATAAGCAGGGTGCTGGTTGGTAACGAAGACAGGCATCGTAAAGGAATAGGTCAGCAAATGACAAAAGCGGCTTTAAAGATCGGTTTTGAAGAATTGGGATTGCATCGCATCAGCCTGGGAGTTTATGAAAACAATAAGCCCGCATTAAACTGCTACCTTAAATGTGGCTTTCATATAGAAGGTATTTCCCGTGATATACTCTGGTATAATAATAATGAATATTTGGGCATGGTCGAAATGGCTATCCTGGAAGATGAGTGGAGGGCCATGACTCTCTAATTACAAAACGAAAGTTTCCCTAAATAGCAATAAAAAACAGCAGGAAAAATCTGCTGTTTAAAATATTCATCAGAAAATAACTTTATTAATAACCTCTGCGATTACCGCCGCCACCGCCTCCACTGTAACCCCCACCACCACCGCCGCGGTTTTGTCCACCCGGCCTAAAACCACCACCTCCGCCTCCGGGAGGGCCGCTTTTTTCTTCGGCTTCTTTTACAACCAAAGGTTTTTTGCCCAGCGATATATCTTTTAGGTTTTCAATGGCATCCCTGCCTTCCTCTGCGTTTTGCATATCTACAAAACCAAAACCCTTACTTTTCCCGGTTTCTTTGTCCATGGCCACCCTTGCAGTTACCACGGTTCCAAATTTTTCAAATATTTCCAACAATTCTGCATCATCAAGGTCATAAGGTAAACCGGCAACAAAAAGCTTCATAAGAAATTAATTTGTGCCGAAATTACTAAACTTATTTTGGTATTTGCATTTTGTTTATCATTGGTTTGCAGATTATTTTATTGCATGTAGATCATTTATAGCTTTAAACCTTGGAAATAGGGTAGTAAATAAACTGATGTTTATCCCGAAACATTATGCTATCAGCTTTTCACTTTGATCTTTTTACTAACTTTAATTTATGCGAATTATCAGTCTTGTGTTTTTATGCTTACTATCCTGCTTTTCGCTTTCTGCGCAAAATTTTGGTGGCAACCCGGCATCCGTAAAATGGCAACAGGTAAATACAGAAAATGCCAGGGTTATTTTTCCCAGGGGTTTAGATAGCCAGGCCAGAAGAATCGCCGGTATTGTTAAACTATTAAACGACTCCACCGCCCAAACGATCGGAGGGCAGCAACAAAAATGGAATATCATTCTGCAAAATCAATTGACCATCCCCAATGCATACGTAAGGCTGGCGCCATTGATGAGTGAACTGTATATGACACCCGACCAGAATAATTTTACCACAGGAAGCCTGCGTTGGGGTGATAACCTTATTATTCATGAAAGCCGCCACATGCAGCAGTTCAGTAATTTTAATAAGGGCTTCACTAAGGTGTTTTCATTTTTTTTGGGAGAAGAGGGACAATTGCTTGCTAATGGCATGACAGTACCTGATTATTTTTTTGAAGGTGATGCCGTGTGGCAGGAAACTTTGGTGAGTACACAGGGGCGTGGAAGGATGCCGTCTTTCTATAATGGATTCAGATCATTGTGGCTGGAAAATAAAAATTACTCCTGGATGAAACTCAGGAATGGTTCCTACAAAGATTTTACACCCGATCATTATGCGCTGGGTTATCAAGTGGTTGCTTATGGATATGAAAAATACGGCGCTGGTTTTTGGAACAAAGTAACAAATGATGCCGTAAGATTTAAAGGCGTAGTCTACCCGTTCAACAGGGCTATAGAAAAATACTCCGGTAAAAGTTACAGGCAATTCGGCAATGATGCCATGCAGTATTTTAAAACTAAGGTATTGTCAGGGCAAAACCTCTCTGCAACTACATTTACCTATCTTACCAAAGAAGAAAAAAACAATGTTGCCGACTATCAGTTCCCAAATTATATCAGTGATGACAGCATTTTGGTTACAAAGAAATCTTATAAAGAAGTTCCTGCTTTTTATGTGATCTCAAAGGGTAGAGAAATAAAATTAAGGGTACGGGATGTGGTGATAGATGACTATTACAGCTATAAAAACGGGAACATAGTTTATGCAGCCTATCAGTCGGATTCAAGATGGACAAACCGGGATTACAGTGTGATAAAATTGCTAAACATTTATAGCGGGGAACAGAAACAAGTTACGTTCAGATCAAAATATTTTTCGCCGGATATAAATTTCGTCGGAACAGAGATATTGGCAGTTGAAGTAAACCCCAATGGAACCAACAACCTCAGCAGGATTGATGTACGGTCTGGTAACAGCGTAAAGCTGGTACCCAATCCAAATAATTATTTCTTTACTCAATCCAAATATATCAATGCAAATACGGCTGTGTCTGCTGTAAGGAATTCGGGCGGAGAAATGGCATTGATAAAAGTTGACCTTACAAACGGTGCTACAGAAAACCTGACGCCGTTTTCATTTAATGTGATGGGTTATCCCTTTATAAAAGGCGACACGGTTTATTTTAGCTTCATGCACGAAAATGCCGATAAAGTATTTGCAGTAACGCTGGCTGATAGAAAAATATACCAGGTGACCGATAATAACAATGGGGTTTATCATCCCGTTGTAAACACAAGAGGAGCGCTACTTTTATCTGCTTTTAACGCAAGTGGCTACAGGCTTGCAAGCGTCAATCTAAAACAGGTTCAATGGCGTGAAGTTCCAGTTTCTGCCTTTCAAAATGGAAGCAGTAAATTCTATGAGAACCGGAAATGGTATGTGGAGAAGGGAGTGGACAATGTTAATACGCCAGTAACCAAATTCGGCAAATCCTTTCGTCTTTTTAATTTTCATAGCTGGCGACCGGTAGTTGCTGATCCTGAATATGGTTACAGTTTTTTCAGTGATAATATATTGAGCAGTTTTAGGAATAATGTGAGCTATACCTACAACAGGTCAGACAGGAGCCATTCCATCGGCTTTAATACTTTGTTTGCAGCCTGGTTCCCGGTTTTAAGTGCAGGAGCAGAAACTAGTTTAAACCGAACTGTAGATACTGCCTTTGGCAAATCAGTGAGTTACAATGCTGCAACGCTGAAAGCAGGAGTTTCAATTCCACTACGGTTTGTTGGCGGCAGAACCAACAAGTTTTTAAGTTTTGGCCTGGGATATAACCTCGGGCAATATTATTACACAGGAGTGAGTAAAAATGTATTTACTAATAATTCCATCGATTATTTAAATGCATTCTTAAATTTTAGCAATATCAGTCAACAGGCAAGGCAGCATGTAAATCCACGCTGGGCACAATCATTGTCTCTTAATTACCGGGATGCACTGAATTTTCGTAACAGCCATAAATTTGTTGCCCATGCCTCGTTCTACTTTCCCGGTATTGGGCGCAACCACAGCCTGGTAATTAATACGGCTTACCAGAACCGTGATACACTGCCTGACCTTTTCAGCAAAACATTTTCCTATTCACGTGGATATGAGGCCCTCAGTACAAGGCGTATGTATAAACTAGGTGTGAATTATCAACTGCCGGTTTTATATCCTGATTGGGGCTTTGCAAACCTGCTTTATTTTCAGCGGATAAGGGCGAATGCATTTTATGATTACACCAATGCAAAAGCACGAGTAAATAATGTACTGTCGGAAGTAATAAACAGCAGTACCGGTGCCGAAGTTTATTTTGATACAAAAATTTGGAACGCCTTTCCAATTAGTTTTGGTGTGCGGTTTTCGCATTTGCTCAACAGGGACCTGCTGAATCCTACGGTAAAAAACAGGTGGGAGATCATACTGCCTATCGGCCTTATTCCCGATTGAACTGGTGGTTAATTTTACTTTATCCCTAAGCGAAAAAACCTAATTTTAAAGTTCTAATTAATTAAGCAATGAAAAACCTGTTTTCAATAATTGCGATCAGTTTGATGCTGATAACTTCGTTATGCGCCTGTACCCAAAAACAAAAATCAAAGCGGCCAAGCCCCCCTGCTATAACAACTCAAAAAGTAGGCGAAACCACCATCACCATTAAATATGGTCAACCATCGGTAAAAGGAAGAATTATTGGAGTTGACCTGGAGCCTTTACCAGACAGCATCTGGCGTGCAGGTGCAAATGAAGCAACCGTTTTTGAAGTAGATAAAGATGTTTTGGTGGAAGGAAAGCTGTTGCCAAAAGGAAAGTATAGCTTTTTTGTTTTACAACAGGGGGGCAGATCCTGGAACCTCATCTTTAACAAAACCTGGGATCAATGGGGAACATATAAATACAAAAAAGATGAGGATGTGTTCAGGGTACCGGTCAGGGGATCAAAGCCCGTTGCATTCACCGAAAAACTAACTTATACAATTAGTGCAGATGGGATTGTTAGTTTATTATGGGGTGATAAACAGATAGACTTTCAGGTACAGGAAAAAAAATAGATCAATAGGCATTATAATCTAAGTTTTTGCCCATGGTGCCGCGGAGTCTCTTCCAAAAAGATTCCCTGGATTTCAACGAGACAAAATTGCTATTGTATGCTTTTCGGTAATCAATTATTGGATCGGTCATGAAAGGCTGCATCTTTCTTAGTGTATCAAATACGATTGGTATTAACCCAACATTTTTATTGATCCTCACTCTTGCAAATCGTCTTAACTGCTTTGCCTGAAAAGGGTCTGTAGCCAGGGCAATATGTGAAAAACCCATTTTTTTTGATTTCAGATACACATAGTATAAATTTTCTGTACTGTGCTCAGCTTTGGTTTCGGTAAAAACATTTTCTTTGGGTATTCCAATTTCTATTGCGTACAAAGCCATGATCTCCGCTTCGTAATAAGGACTGTAAACCGAAGACCCGGAATACATGATATTTTTTGCAATGCCTTTATCAAATAAATGTTTCGACCAATAAACCCGGGCTTTCATTGTACTGTCCCAGCCGGTTTCGGTAAATGGTACGCCCGGCACAGCGATCATGTCATAGCTTTCTGTAACGGCTTTTTTATAATACTTTTCGGTAGTTTTTGCACTAAAAGAGCAGGCGCTCATTAAAAAAATCATTGCTGATAGAAATGGTAAAGAAACAATGCCGCTCTTTTTATACATGATGAACATTTTATTGTAGAACTAACAAAAGCTTTGCCTAAATGTTCATTAAACAGTATAAAAATTAAAGCCGGTATATTTTCCTGATGTCGATCTTCTCGTCAAATTTATCGCCCCTGCTTTTTCTTGCCTGAATTATTCGTACGATGGGCATGCCTTTGAATACTTTTCCAAAAGCTGCATAACCTTGCCCATCCGCGGTGCCACGCCGCCCTGCATCAAGCGGGGTTTGGTCGCCTATACAGATGAAGAATTCGGTGTTGGCCGTGCCCGGCGCCAGCCTTGCCAGCGAAATGGTACCCGATTCGTGTGTTAAACCTGTTTGTTTTGTGGTTTCATGCGCTATGCCCGGTATGGTTCCCTTTTTACCTGAATTTGTCTGCCACATGCCACCCTGTATAATACCGGTGTTGGTGGCTGAAGCCAATTCTTCTGTTTTTAACACCCTGTAAAAAGAAGTGTTATTATAAAAACCTGAATCTATGTAAGATAGAAAAGCAGCTACCGTTTTGGGAGCATTGGCAGGAAAAAGTTCTACCTCAATCTCGCCCAATTGGGTTTCTATCACGATATGAGGATTTTTATATGCCGGTTGATTACAGGCAATAATAACCAAAGAGGAAAAAAAGGCAAGGGCTTTCTGCATAGCGTAATTTAAATTATTTTTAAAAGAAGTTAATAATGTTATGATAATTTTATGCATGCAAAACGTTTATGCTGATTAAATTGATCAGTTTATTTATTTTGTGGTGTATATTTATATTTCTAAACACCAGTCGGGATCAATATGAAAAAAATATGCTCAGTTATCGTATTAATGGTTTTTTGTATGGCCGTTTTCGGCCAGCGTATCTCTAAAATTACCATAACAGGAAGTGGAACGGTAAGCGATATTGTTGTGGGACTGGATGAAAATGTACAGGTATATCTTTCTAAAGACGGGCAGATCGCTAAATGGGGCTTCGACCGTTTTATTGGTTACCAGGAAAATTACAATGATTACCTGGAGCCCTATGTCGGCAGGGTAGAGTATTATTCCGAAAATGATGACGCTGCTTTAAGGGGCAAAGTTAAATATATCGGCAAAACTTTAATTTCCTATTATCACTCTTATGAAATAGAATCGTTAAGAGGGAAATTAAAAAGCATCGGGGCGCTGAATATGGGTTATTATTTCGCTTACGATGATAAGGCCATGGCCGGGAGTTTAAAAAATATCGGGCAGCAAAACATTACCTGGTATGCTTCTTACGAAAATGAAGGTTTGCGTGGCAAACTTAAAGGCGTGGGGCAAACATCCATTGTTTATTATGGTTCTTTTGAAGACAAAGCTTTTCGTGGTAAGATAAAAAGTATCGGCAGTAATTACTTCACATATTATTCATCATCTGAGCAATATAGCGGCAGTATTAAAAGCGGCGCTACATTTGTTACCGACAATGGCGTTAAATTTTATGTAAGGAATTATTAAGAAGAATCTGTTTTAACTTTCAGCTTTCAGTTGAAAAATAATTTCTAATTGAACAGATGCCCCAAAAGGTAATTGGGCCACACCCGTTGCCGTTCTTGCATGACGACCGTTTTCACCAAATAACCTGATCAACAGATCAGAAGCACCATCAATAACTTTGGGTTGTTCTGTAAAGGTTGCAGACGAACGTACAAATCCGGTTAGTTTTAAAACCCCGGTGATCAGATCCAGATCTTTAATGTCTTGTTTTATGATTGCAAGGATCGTCAAAACAGTATTTTCAGCGGCTTCTCTGGCATTTTCCAATGTAACTTCTGCTGCTACTTCTCCAATGCAATCGCTTACCCGCCCGGATGCAAAAAGCATATCTCCCATCTTTTTACACCCCAAATAATTGCCTACCGGAGGTTTAGGTTCAGGCAATGACAGTCCCATTTCTTCCAGCCTTTTTTCTATAACGCCCATTTTTAAAGAATTGCTATTTTAGCAAGCCCCACAGCTTAACGCTGACTTATTGCACAACGATCTGCTCAGGCTTTTCAATTACGATCTCTGCTCTTTCTTTGTATAAAATGATACGACCCGTAATACATATTTCTTTATTCATCAGGTCATCTACTTTTGTGGTAAAAAGTGCTCTTGTGGTTTCCCATATTACTACAGTAAGCGATTGGTTAGGATGATTGGCGCCGATATTTAAAAAGGTGGGTTTATTTTTTGAATTTTCAAAATACCGCATACCAGCAACCTTACCGCAAACAGTAACACTGTCTCCAATATGTTTACTTACATCTTCTAATTTGATATTGATTTGTGCGCTAACTGCTGCAACAAATAATAAAGAACAAAGCGTAGCTGATATTTTTTTCATGTTGCAAATGTAGTATTAAAATCCTTGCTGTTAATTTAGACCGCAGCAATTTTATCAAACATTTTTATGAATGTAAAGACACGAGCTATCTGATTATTTTTAAACATAACTTTATTGTTCTATATTCATAATCAGACTTAAAAGAATATTTATGCCATCTATTCCAATTCGAAATTTTTTCTTCATTCTTTTAATGACCGCTTATCTCAACCCTGGTTTTTGCCAACCAGCTCAGGTCAATGGCATCCTAAACAATACAACTGGTGGTAAAATATACCTGATACGACCTGCTTATCCGTTTAACGTTAATAATGTATATGCAGGATTTAAAGAAATAAGTGTTAACAATAAGGGTGAATTCGATTTTTCAGTTGATGTGGCTAAACCCGAAATTATGCAGGCCTTTTTCATGGATAGTGCCAGGAAAAATCTGGGTAAATATAATTTTTATCTTTCACCTGGAGATCGTTTACTGATGAAGCAGAGGGGCACAGCAGCGTTACATTTTGACGTAACCGGTAAAGGCGCACAAAACAATAAGCTTCTTGCTATTGATGACAATGCAGGTATTGAGAATTTTTATAGTGATACATTGCCTGGCAGGGCATTTGACTACCTTACATTGCAGAACAATATTCATAAAAAGATACTTAAAGAATATATACAAGAACGGCGTCCTACTCCTGATTTTATTACGGCCTGGAAAACAAACCTTCAATATGAAATGCTGGAGGCATTTTTTTCATTTTCAACAAATAATGCACGCCAGGTAAAAGATGCATATAAGCGCAATTATACTTCATGGCAGGGAGTTCTGGATGCATTGTATAAAGATGCGCCAATAGTGAATGAAAATGCAATGGTGGCAACTTTGTATAAAAAATTTTTAGTAACATACCTAATGAGAGCAAGGGAAACACAATGGAACTTATTCAAAACGAACCGCAAGGATTTTTTAGTTAACTGGTACGGAAAGGATACTGCCTCAGGAGCCGCAATATTCGCTGAGGATAAATACAATGATATTCAACAAAGAATTATTGAAAAGAATTTTACAGGTGCACCCCGTGAATTCCTTTATGCAGTAGTGATCAATGGTGCATTAGGGGAAAGTACGATTCAAAATCTAATACCGGTTTATGAAAAATTTAAAGCGGCCTATCCATCAAGTTCATACATAAAGATATTTGAGGAGGATATAAAAAATGTTAGTGCTAAAAAGAAACGAAACCTGACTGCAGGAATGAAATTCATTGACGGCGCTAAGATCTTTAAAAACTGGGAAGATATTGTGGCGTATTACAAAGGGCAGACAGTGTTACTTGACATGTGGGGAACCTGGTGTGGCCCGTGCAGGAGGGATATGGATAAACATAGTCAACTTATTAAACAGCATTTTATAGGCAGGCCGCTTACCTACCTTTATATTGCCAATAATGATACGGGCAAAGAAAAGTTATGGAAAGAACTGATCGCTTATTTTAACCTGGAAGGCACGCATTTTATAGCTCCTGAGCAATTAACAAATGATATTATGGGCAAGGTAAAAGGACAAGGTTTTCCTACCTACATAACTATCAGTAAAGACGGGAGTTTTGAAGTATTTAACAGAGGTATGGGTCTTGACAGGGAAGCTTTAATTTTGCAGATAGAGCGGGCATTGGATCGTTGATGGATCAACCAATTATACAAACATTTTTATAGCCTCCACTAATTTTTGTACATCATCAATACTGTTGTAAATAGCGGGCGTTACCCTTACACATCCTTGTATGCCCAGTTGGCGTGCAACGGTAAAAATTTTATGTTCCTTAAATAAATGATCTGCTACCTCTGCCGATGTTTTATTTCTTATACGAAAAGATGCAATGGCGCCAGATAAGTTCACCGGTGTAACCATTTCCATATTTGGATGATCTTTAACTGCATTAACCCAGGTACTTTTAAGGTAGTGTAACCTTTTTGATATTTTGTCTATACCCAACATGCGGTGAAAAGCAAGACTCTCAGGGATGGTCATTATAACTGCAAAAGGGGTGGTGCCAAAATGCGCCAATTTATTAATGCTGCTTTCTGCAGCGGTAACATCTCCAAATAATGGTTTCATTTCTTTGATCCTTTCTTTTTTAATGTAAAGCACACCAGCTCCAACCGGGTTGCCCATCCATTTATGCAGGTTGAGGCCAACAAAATCACTTCCCAATTGAGGCAGGCTAAATTGAATTTGCCCCAACGCATGTGCTGAGTCGGTTATGATATCAATTCCTTTTGCCTTTGCCATGGCTGCAATTTTTTGAACAGGAATTATTAAGCCGTTGATATTTGAAACATGTGTAAGTAAGATCACCCTTGTTTTTTCCGTGATCGCCTTTCGATACACTTCTACAATTTCATCATCGTTTTGCGGCAGTAAGGGCATGTCAAAAGCATTTACTTTTAACTGTCCTCTTTTTTCCAGCATGCGAAAAGCTTCTATCATGCTGAAATAATCAAGTTGATTTAGTAACACTTCATCCCCCGCTTTAAATGGGTAACCCTGTATAACAATATTCAATGCTTCGGTAGCATTTCGGGTGATAATTATTTCTTCATCAGATACCTCCAGGAATGCAGCCAGTTCTTTTTTAACAGCGGCCGCAATGCCCGGAAAATCTTTCCGGGCAAACCGGGCCGCTTGTTCATTGGCTATAGTAATATTTCTGTGAAAGGCCTGCAATACAGGTTTGGGTTGGATGCCATAATAACCGTTTTCCAGGTTTATGTGGTCGTCGGCAACCTGGTAATATTTTCTGGCAATGCGTTTCCAGTATCGTTCATCATCAGGTAGACCTTCATCGAAAAAATCCTTTGCATCAACCAAGGGTTCGGTATCAACACGTGCAGAAGCCATTATCGGCAAACCAGCAACCAACAAACCTGTTCCCAATTGTTTTAAAAATTCTTTTCTACCCTCCTTCATAAACTGATTTTAGACGTAGTGTTAAACAACCAACCTAAAATAAACCATAATTATGTAAAAGGAATGGAAAATGGATAAAAGGGAAGTATTGCCAGGCGTCGCTGTTTATAATTCCACTTCTATACCAGTGATAATTTTGACCAATCAGAGTTACCCCCATAAAAGCATTTTAATGAAATGTAACTTATCTTTAGAAAAACAACCTCCCATATGTTCAAGCCATTCATCTTTTTAGCAATTGGGTATTTTTTATGCATGCCGTTTTGTATTGCCCAAAAAAAGGGTATGCTCCCATTAACCGGGATGCAATTTTATAACGAGGGCATCTGGTCAAATTCAATTGCTGTTAAAATAAACGGAGAACATGTTTATGGTAACAGAATACCCCTCAACAAGGAAATAGAAATAACCCTGCTACAGCCAACCGGTTTTGTTGCCGATAACAAAAAAAATGTTTTTATAGGAGCAGAGTACACACTCATATCTTCTAAAGGAGAATTACTCAGAACTATTCCCAATCTGTTATTTCAAAATGAAGCCAAAGGATTTACTGCCAAAGAATTGAAGGAGGTAAGTTTAAAGTTTGGTATTGCTGAGGGAGTTATTCAACCCAATTCAAAAGCGTTTGTAAGGATACGTGTGTATGACCTGAAAGGCAAAAAACAATTAAGGCTTGACTATCCCATTAGTATTTCGTATCCCAGGGAAACGATCTACCTCACCAAAGCTTTACACACTATTAAAACTCCACCTGGCTCTATGTTTATGAGTACTGACTTTAAACCCAAAAGCATTGCTTTTACTGTAGACACTACTGTAAAAGTCGAAACAAAAATGGCTTATCTCAGTATGGATATTTCAAAAATTGCTGGTGCCGATGTAGTCAGTATGCTACAGGGCAAAGATTATTTTTGGGTGTACGATTCAGCTTATAAAGAAATAAAAATAAAAGAAATACTTTTAAAAAAAGTGGGTGGTGCTATGGAGGGAGGTAATGTAAATGCAACCGTTAAAATCCCTTTTCGGCTAAAGACAGATAAAATCAAAGGCTATACCATACGATACCGTTGGGAAAGCGCTGATAAAAGACAGGTGATGGATATTGTTGTTTCTAATTAAAGCTGACCTAAGTTGAATCAGTAAAAAAAAGTTTTTCAGTTATTACCTGTTTCCTAAAAATAATTTTCCACTTATTGTTTTAGATTGATACTGCACCCGGTAGTAATAAATTCCTTTAGGTAAATGGCCAACCCCGGTTTCACTGGTACCTTGTACCAACTGTTTTACCAACAACTGTTGCCCCAATGAATTCAATATCTGAAATGAAGCTGTATTGTTGTTGCTGCTTTTCAGGTAAACAAAAACTTTGTCTCCTCCTTCATTGGCCCAAACCTTTACACTTGTTTTATCATCAGCATCTATAAAAACAGTACTGGAAAGTTTTTCGGCTCCGTCTATATCCATCTGTTGTAAACGATAGTACCAGGCACCAATGCCCGCTTTTGTGTCTAGGTATGCGTAGTTATTTGACTGGTTGCCGCTACCGGCACCGGGAATAAAAGCGATGTTTTTAAAGTTTATGGCATCAATGCTTCGTTGTAAATTAAAGCCACGATTATTTATTTCCTGCGCAGTGCTCCAATAAAGTTTATTTGTAGTTGTATTTTTTCTTTCGCCTTTAAATGAGGTAAGATCGACCGGTAAAGTACAACTGCCGGCAGTTAAAGCTATCATAGGGCCAACAACACCAGCCGGGTTAAGGCAGGTAGCTGCAATGGAATAGTTCATTTTGGCAACACCCATCGCAATGTTATTAGCGTTATGAACCCTAAGGGCTGTGCCATTTGCCAGCGAAAAATTCATCATGTCGAGTGAATTTATTACATGGCCGCCACCATGTAAATGTCCTAACTCATGCGAAGCAACGGATTCAAAATCATATTCAGTAACTGAAGGCAGGGCCGGGCCATATTCCCAGGTAAAACCGGCAGTTGGCGGATCGGGATAAAACTGAATATCTAATTCATCAAGGCACCAGACAGTATTGGTTAAATTGCAGGCGCCGTTTGCGCTGCCGCTGAAACGGGAGGTTGCTCTTCCAAGTACACCAGCGGGTAGAGTGCCATCAAAAGTCACAATATTTACGCCATCCGCGGCCGCTGTAGTGATTGCACTCGTTGCAGCACCGCTTCGCCAATTAATAAGCGTATTGCAGCGCCAGAGTAAAAGGGAGCGTTGAAATGCAGCTTTTGCCGGCGTGTTAGCATCAAAGGCTGTGTTGTATGTGAAAGTATATCCTCCAAGTCCGTTCTTGTCTTTTAAATAATATCGCTGCCGTGTTGAAGTACCGAAACCACTAAACGTACTATTGATATTTAGATGAGCATAAGAAATGGTAAGGTTTGAACCCGACGTCATTGCTAAGTTTACATTAATGGGGCCCGTACCGGCACGGCTGGCTGTTTTTACTTGTATGCTGGCATCACTCCAGGCTACATTATCACTTGCCACGCCGGTTGATGTAAATGTTGCACCGCCATCATCAGCGTTCGTAAAAAATACGGTGCCGGCAGCCGTACCAAATCCTGAGCCGCTGATGGTTATATTCTCTGCAGGGACGATGGTACCTCCGTTGGTAGTAGTAGGAGTAAAACCGGAGATGGCAGCAACACCATCATTACCGAGGCTGATAACGGGCCTTGCAAAAAACTGTTCGCCACCAGGCTTCGTGGCAAGCTGACCGGTTAAATTTTGTATCTGTTCAAAAACTTTGGTTTCAGTTTTAGGGGTTCTGTAATACAGATCGTGATAGTAATTATTTTCATTGGTGAGGCTTCCCTGTGCATCTGCATAGTTGAGTAACTGCAGCGCCTGTGGATGTTGCTTTCTAAAATCTTTATCATCTATTTTAGGGTTGTCGGCTTCAAGCATTAATAAATATTCGTGGTCCGTATCAAGCTGCAGTGCAGGTTGAACCAGCATGGCACGGTTGCCAACTACACCTCCCAGGGTTATAATATAAATATCTTCCACCATTTGGTAGTTCTTTAGCCAGGCTGCCACCCGAAACTTATTTAGAGTATTAACAGAACCGGTAGCCGCATCAATGTAACAGTGTTTATCTATTACTTTACCAAGCACAACAAATACCGACTGAGATATTCTTTGCTCAAAAGGAACAGGGTAGGAAGAGCATTGGCTCATTATTTTATTGACCGGTATGCACAACAATAATAAAAGGAATAACCTTAAAAGGTAAAATTTCTGCATGGGGTAAAATTTACTAGCGTATTTATATTATTTGCAAAATAGTATTTATTTAAGCCCAAAATTTTCTCACGAAAAGGGATTGCCTTGTTTTTGTTAATAAGTGGATAAAACATAAGATGCTGTCGTCCGCAGGCTAAAACCCTTTTCTGTTCTGTATCCAACTATATAACAGGTTTGCCTCATAAATATTCCCTGGTGTAATGGTTAAACAGATTGAAGCGGTTCTTACGTTAACGAAACTTCAACAAACAGCAACATCGTTGGCAGAAGAAACCGCAGTATATTT